>PUMK01000174.1 GCA_003551325.1 Candidatus Acetothermia bacterium
CGGTGCCGTCCACAAGAAGACCCGCCCGCACCCCGCGCACTGACCCAGAAGAAACCTCAAGCGCTCGTTGCACCGACCCGCTCATGGCCGACCTCCTTGAAGTGTCGTATCGTTGAAGGAAACGGGGGACGATGCCCAAGGGCACCGTCCCCCGTCCCGTATCGCCAACGGCGACGTTCACTCCACGATGCTTGCGTCGTAGAACACCGGTGAACCACCGATGTGGATCTTGACATCTTGAATGCGGCTTTCGTTGAAACCGTAAACACTGGCGATGGCGAACAGCGGGTTGCTCAACGCGTTCTCCACCCAGATGATCTGGTACTCCTTCGCCGCCGCCTCACGCTCAGCTTCGTCGGTCGTCGTCATGGCGGTCTCGATGAGCGCGTCCATGTAGGGATCGTCGAACTTGGGGAAGTTACGTCCGACACCGATCTGAGCGCTGTGCGCGAACCAGTACATACGGGACACGATGTCCATGCCCGAGCTCCCCACCACGCAGCTGTGCCACACGCTGGGATGCATCGCACACGAGGACATCATCTCCGCACCGGTCGTCACGGTGATGTTGAGTCGAATGCCGACCTCGGCCAGCATCGCCTGCACCATCTCCGCCGGTGCCTCCGCCATGTACCCTGGGAAGGACACGAACTCGACCTCCAACCGCTGGCCGTCCTTCTGGCGAACACCATCTCGACCCAACGTCCATCCGGCATCCTCAAGAAGCTGCATGGCCTTCTCCGGATCGTAGGGATAGTAGTTCTCGACCTCGGGGTTGTAGTACGGGCTGGCCTGCATCAACGGGCCGTAGACCGGGAAGTACACGCCGAAGAAGAGCGAGTCCACAAGCGCTTCCTGATCGGTGGCGTAGTTGATCGCCTGGCGAACAGCCAGCTCATCCGTAGGCGGCTTCTGCACGTTGAGGTGGTGCTGCTGCGCCATACCGGCACGGGCCTGGATCAGCACCTCGAAGTCCTGGTGGGCTTGGAGGTTCTGCACCTGCTCCATGGGAACCTCATCCATGAAGTCGATCTCACCCACCTGCAACGCTGCCAGACGTGTCTCAGCCTCGGGGATGAACCGCCAGATCAGGGTCTCGATCGCTGGCGGACCCTGGTGACTACGATACTCCGGACCCCATGTGTAATCGGGGTTGCGCTCGAACACCACGCGGGACTGGTAGTCCTCCCGGGCCAACACCCAGGGACCCGTACCCACGAGCTTCTCGTGCGTGGCGCGGTTCGCCGGATCCTCGAAGGCGGTCGGCGAGAGCCAACCGTACAGAGGGTCAGCGACGATCTGCAGGAAGGTGGGCTTGGCTTCGGCGAACGTCAACCGCACCGTCAGCTCGTCCACCTCTTCGTAAGCCGTGATGTCCTCGAACACCGTGGCGAACCGCTTGGAGCGCGTTGCCGGGTCGAGGATCCGGTCGATGTTACGGATCAGGGCATCGGCGTTCCACGGGGTACCGTCATGGAAGGTCACGCCGGGCCGCAGGTTGAACACCCATACCTTACCACCCTCGCTGGCCTCCCAGCTCTCAGCAAGCCCAGGATAGAAGCTGCCATCGTCGCCCTGCCGTACGAGCACATCCGTATAGCACTTCACCATCCACGTCACCTGCGTGAAGTCGCTGATGTGGGGATCAAGCGTGTCGTAGTCCCAGTTACGAATGGCCACCGTTACCGCGTCGTCTGCCGCCACCCCAACCACGCCCAGCACAACCAACGCACCTACTGCCAGGAACATGGCCAAGGCGCCACTATGGCGCAATTTCCTCGTCACGTCATACACCTCCTGAAGTTGTTGAGACTTCCGATGCGCGTGCGGACGTCACCCGGGCGTCCGCACGGAACAGCGTCCAGTCGATGATCACCCCCCCATCCAACCCGAGCATTCTCGTCAACCGAGGCAACTTCTTCGCGGTCGAACATTCCACATCGTAGCACAACGCACGCCGGTCAGGCAAGCGCCTGTGGCGCCGATAGGGCCAACATATGCTTGCCAAGGAGCTCTGTAGCTCCTCTCCGTTACGCGGTGAAGTTCCGTATCTTGCAACTATATGTCAAAACGTTGCGAACCGTTGCCCTCTCATGCGATCAGCGACAGGAGCGCCATCCGTACAGGAACACCGTTGGCCGCCTGGCGGAAATACGCGGCCCCGGGAAGGGGATCCACGTCCACGGTGATCTCGTCCACCCGCGGCAAAGGATGCATCACGGTGATGTCACGGCCGGAAGCCTCGAGCATCTTCCGGGTGAGGATGAACGCGCCCTTCACGCGCTCGTAGGCAGCCGGGTCCTCGAACCGTTCGCGCTGCACCCGCGTCATGTAGAGAACTTCGCTTCGGGAGAGAGCGCTCTTTAGGTCGCCGGTCTCCGCTACGTCAACGCCCGCACTGCGGAGGCCCTCCACGATCTCCGGGGGCATCCTGAGCGCCTCCGGCGAGGCCAAGATCAGCTTCACGCCGTAGAGGGCGAGGACCTGCGACAGGGAGTGCACAGTCCGACCGTGCTTGAGATCCCCGGCCAGGGTCACCGTCAGACCCTCGACCCGCCCGCGTTCCTTGAAGATGGTGAAGAGATCGAGAAGCGCTTGGGTGGGATGCTGTCCGGCCCCGTCACCGGCGTTGATCACCGGTCGGTCCGTGGCTTCCGCTGCCACCTCGGCCGATCCCCGCTCCGGATGCCGGACGACGATGACGTCGGCGTAACCCTCCACCGTGCGGATGGTATCGGGGAGCGATTCGCCCTTGACCGCCGAGGAACTCTTGGGGTCGGCAACCGACACCACCTTGCCCCCCAAGCGCAGCATGGCCGCCTCAAACGAGAGGCGTGTCCGGGTGCTGGGCTCGAAGAACAATGTGGCCAGGATCTTCCCCTCCATCGTATCGAGTGCCTCACCGCGCTCCAGAGCGTCGGCCATCTGTCGGGCCCGCTCCAGGATCACCTCCAGGTCCTCCCGGTTGAACTGGTCGGCCCGGAGCACATCCACACCGCGAAAACGATCCACCTTCATCACCTCCCCCGCGCCCCGGCGCGGGCCACGGCGCGCGCCAGGCGCGCCACCGCTTCCTCGATCTCCGCTTCGTCCAGCGCACAGAACGGAAGCCGGACGAACCGCGAAGCGTCACCATCGGGGTAGAACCCCGCACTGTCGCTCAGCACAAGCCCCTGCTCGGCCCGCGCCACGTCAGCCACCCGCGCGGCGTCAACGCCAGCAGGAAGCGTCAGCCCCACGAAGAACCCTCCCTCAGGGGTGATCCACCGCCCATCGGGAAGATGTTGCTCCAGCGCCTGCAGCATGACCGCGAGCCGCGGCCGGTACAGCGCCTTCAGCGCCTTCAGGTTGTCGTCAAGGTGTCCGCCCCGCAGGAACGCGTACACCACACCCTGAGCGAGCATGCCCGGGGTGATATAGGCGTCCTCGGCCAGCTTGGCCATCGCCCGCACCATGTCCGGCTGAGCAAGCGCCCACCCCACACGAAGCCCCGGAGCGAGGAGCTTGCTGAACGACGACAGCTGCACCACCCGGCCGGGAAGGAGTTCGCGGTAGGAGGGGACGTCCTCGCCGCTGTAGCGGAGCCTTCGGTACGGGATGTCCTCGACGACGAGCATCCGGCTGTCCTCGGCGATCTCCGCGATCGCCCGCCGTTTGGAAAGCGAGGTCGTAATCCCCGTGGGGTTTTGGAAATCGGGAACCGTGTAGAACAGGCGCGGCGCGTGGCGGCGCACCACGTCCTCGAGCGCGGCCACCTCCGGCCCATCGTCCTCCATCGGGACGCCCACCACCTTGAGCCCCAGCGTGCGAAAGGCGGTCACAGCACGGTCGTACGTCGGGCGCTCCACGGCGACCACGTCCCCAGGCGAAAGGGTTCCTTGCGCGAGGAAAAAGAGGAGCTGGATCGACCCGTTGCCCACGAGCAACGCCTCCGGTGGAGCATCGGCCCCCACCGCCAGGAACTCCCTCAACGGTTCGAACCCCGTAGCCGGGTGGTACTGAAGGAGCACCTTCCCGTGCTCGGCAAGCGCCCGGTCGCAGCACGCACGCACGAGATCGCAAGGAAGCGCCTCTGCCGGCGGTACGCCGCGCGTTAGTTTGATCTTCCGTTCTACTCCTGTGGACATGCCCCTCCCTTCGGTTTCAGCGCGCCGAGTGCCACTGTCCCGGCGCGGGTCGGAAGAAACGACCCCTGTCCCGCACGTGCCTGAAGCTCATCCTCCCACACCACCCATGCTCCCCGCTGCATCACCCCCACCGGACGCCCCGCCACCCGCGTCCCCTCGTACAGGGTGTAGGGCGCATGGGAGTGCTGCGTGGCGTGCGTGATCGTCCGCTCCGAATGGGGATCCCAGATCACAAGGTCGGCGTCGCTACCCTCACGGAGCGTCCCCTTCGCGGGGTACAGCCCGAAGATCTTGGCCGGGTTCTCGCTCAAGAGCTGCACCATGCGCGGCAGGGTGATCCAGCCGCCGAGCACCCCCCGGTCGAAGAGGAGTGTGGGCATCGTCTCCACCTGAGGCGAACCGTACGGAGCTTCGAAGAACGGATCATCACGACGTTTCGCTTTGGGTGCGTGGTCGCTGGCCACCACATCGAGGTCCCCGTGGGCCAGGGCCTGCCACAGCACCCGCTGATCGTCCTCGCCCCGAAGCGGAGGCCCGATCTTGGCCAACGGCCCTTGCCGGGCGATCTCCTCGCCGGTGAGCGTGAGGTATTGCGGGCAGGTCTCCCCGTACACCCACTGTCCGGCCGCGCGCAGTCGCGAGACCGCCTCCGCCGCCTCCCGCCCCGACACGTGGGGGATGTAGAGCGGACACCCCGCCACAGCGGCCATCGCTGCGGCGCGGTTGACGGCTTCCCCCTCGAGGATCCCGGGGCGCGTCGTCAGGAAGTCCTCCGCCGGGTCTCGACCCAGCGCTGCCGACTTGTCCTCGAGGTAGTCCGTTGCCAGACCGTTCTCGGCGTGGACCATCCCCAGACCGCCCACCGAGGCGATGATGTCCAGCGTCCGCATGAGCTGGTAATCATCGGTCATCCACTTGAGCTTGGCGTACGTCATGAACATCTTGAACGACGTCACGCCCAGTTCCACCGCCCGCGGAATCTCCTCGGACTGGCGTGCCGGGTCGAACAAGCCGCCGTGCAGGGCGAAGTCGAGCACCGAGCCCTCCCGTCCCTGCTCCATGAACGCCTCGATCGTCGCGACGAGACCCTGGCCCGGCTTGGCGTAAGCGAAGTGGAGCACCGTGGTCACACCGCCGTGGGCCGCGGTGACCGAGAGACCCCCAAGATCGTCGAGGTACACCGGGTGTGTGTGGGCATCGATGAGCCCTGGGAAGACGTAGGCTCCCCCGACATCCTGCACTTCCCGCGCCTGGACATCGAGGTCCTTGCCCACCGCAACCACCCGACCGTCGGAGACGGCCACATCCCCGCGGCGGTAGCCCTCGCCTGTGACCACCGTCCCTCCGCGAAACAGCCGATCAACGTTCGCCATCGTCCCTCCCTCTCTTAGGCCTTGGTATGCACGGATTGCGTCCGTGGAGATCGTCCACGATTTCCCCGTGCCGGGCGAGGTCCGTCGTCGGCCTCCTAGCCACAGGCAGGAGGGACGGTGCGCTTCGGCGCCGGCGCTTCGCCGCAGCGACCGGGGCTCCGACGGAGCGCGCCGGCGTCCCCGAGCCCCTCGCACACCTTCAGTGTGACCGAGGTGGGGTCCATCACCGACACCCCAAGCACCTGCTCAAGCTCCTCAGCATAGCCCACCATCCCCGCACACCCGAGGACGATGAGCTGCGCGCAGTCCTCCTCGACCGAGGCTCGTGCGACCTCCATCACCTTGGCCTTCGTGCGGTGGGGGTCACCATCGGTCTCCTCCA
>PUMK01000276.1 GCA_003551325.1 Candidatus Acetothermia bacterium
CGTGGCTTCAGTCGATGCCTATCTCGGGGGCACGCAACCTTCCGACACACTCGGCATCGCTTATAGTGGCGCCCACGTGATCGAGGACCTGGTGGCGGGCAAACCCGTTGTCATCCGTGCTGTTTCGTATGGTACAGACTGCTATCCCCTGAAGGAACTCGTCACTGAGATCACCTTGGCAGACCTCAACGAGGCGGTCATGGCCAATCCCCGTAACGCCTACCAGCGTTACAATGCGGCCACAAACTCCGGCGACCGTGTTCTGCAGACCTATATGGGCAAACTGCTACCCTGCAACGGGAACGTTACGTTTTCCGGTGCCGGGGAACTGTCTCCGTTGATGAACGATCCCGACTACGAGACGATCGGCATCGGCACGCGGGTTCTGCTGGGCGGAGGGGTTGGGTATGTCACCGGTTCGGGTACCCAACACAATCCCCAGAGCCGTTTCGGAACCATCATGGTGCAGGGAGACCTGAAACAGATGTCGCTCGAGTTCCTGCGCGCCGCCGTCTTCCATGGCTATGGTGGGTCCATGTATGTTGGGATTGGGATCCCGATCCCTGTGCTGAACACCGATATCGCCGAGAAGGCCGGGATCGCCGACCGAGACATCCTCGCCAGCATCATCGACTACGCCACCGCTTCCAGAGACCGGCCGGTTGTGGGCGAAGCCAACGATCAACAGCTCAAGTCGGGCCGTGTTCGTCTCAACGGCATCGAGGTTCCAGCCTCGCCCCTGGCCAGCTTCCACAAGGCCAGGCACGTCGCCGACACCCTCAAACGTTGGATCGAATCCGGGCGCTTCATCCTGACCCGACCGGTCGCGTGTTTGGAGCGAGCGACTTCGGTTGGACCGATGCGACAGCAAGCCCCCGATCGCACACCCCACTTCTACCGGCGGCTCGCCGAACCGGATTCCGCGTGTTCCAATGGATACTTATCCTGGAACGCACAGAAGTGCATCTCGTGCGGCCAATGCTTAGGGATCTGTCCGATAGGCGTCTTCCAGCGCAACGAGGAATGGCTGGTCAGCGCAGATGTTGCGCGTTGCACGCGCTGTGGCCTCTGTACAGAGATCTGCCCGGTCCAGAGCATTGTTGTTGAGGATCATGGGCACTGAACTGACGCGTCATGCCATCCACGTCGGGGAGACGCACGCCACCCTGATCACTTCAGCACCGTTCGTCGAACGGGCAGAGGAGGTCATCAGGACAGTGCGGAAGGAGATCAGCGATGCCATCGCCGAGGATCCGCGACTGCTGACCTCACGGGAACCGATCCGGGTTCAAGACAACGTTCCGCCGATCATCCGGCGCATGGTCCAAGCTGCTTCGCTGTTCGGTGTTGGTCCCATGGCGGCTGTGGCAGGAGGCATTGCCCAGGTTACTGTGGAGGTGCTGATTCAGGCAGGAGCCACCCATGTCATCCTGGATAACGGTGGCGATATTGTCCTGAGAATCGACCGTCCTGTGGTTGTTGGGGTTTTCACGGGAGGAGCGGCGGTCCGCGATATCGGGTTTCGGATCACGCCACGAGCAACAACGTTCTCCGTCTGTACCTCCTCCGGAACGGTCGGGCATTCCCTTTCGTTCGGTCGAGCGGATGCGGCAACCGTGACGGCCGCGGACGGTTTCTGCGCCGACGCTGCGGCCACCGCCCTCGGGAACAGGATCAAGACCGGGGAAACGGCTGAGATCGAGAAGGCCATCGACGGCATGCTCAGTCACGAGACCGAAGGCATGCTGGTGGTTGCTGGAGATCGGTTGGGGATGGGTGGATCCCTCCCCGAACTCATCCGCACCCATGGAGCCGTCGAGGCCATCAGTTATGGCTAGGAGAAACCTATGAACAACAAGAAGATGAAGGTAGCTTTGCTTGGGTGCACAGGTACCGTTGGCGTCCAGTTCGCTCGGCTTCTCGAGGATCATCCCTATTTTCAACTCGTCGCGTTGACCGCGTCCGGCCGCTCGGTTGGCAAGCCGTTCGGAGAGGCGGTCGGTTCCTTGGCCTGGGCAGGGATGTCCGATGCGCTCAGGGCCATGCCCATCGGCGAATGTACGGCTGACTGGATCGGATCTTCCGATGCCCGGATCGTCTTCTCGGCACTCCCGGCTTCGATCGCCGGGGATCTGGAGCTCGAACTCCGCGACCGCGGATGCCTGGTCTTCTCCAATGCCAGTTCACACCGTATGGATCCTCAGGTTCCCCTGGTGATCTCCGAGGTGAACGCTTCCCACTTGACGTTGATCCACGAACAACGACTCCGGTTCGCGGGATCCATTGTCGCGAATCCCAACTGCTCGGCAGCCGGTCTTGTGATCGTACTCAAGGCGCTGCTTCGCTTCGGGCTCCGCGGGGCGACGGTGACAACCCTGCAGGCCTTATCGGGTGCTGGAAAGCGCGGGGTGGCCGCGCTCGACATCATGGGCAACGTGATCCCCTACATCCCCGAGGAAGAGGACAAGATCGCCTGTGAGACCAAGCGCATGCTCGGCTGCCTCGCGCATGGACGCATCGCGGACCACGATGCCGGGTTGTTCGTGTCGTGTAGCCGGATTCCTGTTCGAGACGGCCATCTGCAGAGCCTGGTGGTTGAACTGGAGGAGGACGTCTCACGAGATACGTTCGTCCGGGCATTGGAAGGCTTCTCGGCCGAACCGCAGCAACTCGAGCTGCCTACCGCCCCCACAGCTCCGATCATTGTCCTCCCGGGCGATGACCGTCCCCAACCGCTTCTGGATGCCCGAGCAGGGGAGCCCCACCGAGCGAGGGGAATGGCGGTCAGCGTGGGCCGTATCCGCAAGCTCGGGGAACGCTTCGCGCTCTTCCTGCTCGTGCACAACACGGTCCGCGGCGCGGCTGGAGCAAGTGTCCTGAACGCAGAACTGGCCTTTCGCATGGGGTATCTTGACGAAGGTGACCGCTAGCATGAAGGTCATGAAGCTGGGTGGTGGCTGCTTCCGCGATGCTGACCACTTCCGCCGGTCGGCGTCGCTCATCACCGGCCGGCGAGGGCGAATGCTCGTTGTCGTCTCAGCGGTTTACGGCGTCACGGATCTGCTCTATCGGGCGATTGACAGCGCTCTCGTTTCCGAACAGCAGGTTCCGCGATCGATGCTGGAGATCAGAACGCGCCATATCTCCTTGGCTGACGAACTGCTGGCCGTGGCCAAGAGCAAACAGTGCTTATCCCATGAGATCGACAAGAAGGTGGAGCCCCTTGAGCGGTTGTTGTTCGGTATCGCCTACACCGGGGAGGCGAGTGCATCGGTGCGGGCCCACGTGGTGAGTTACGGTGAACGTTTGGCAGCGATTCTGATGGCCGCTCTGCTGAGAGAGCAAGGGACGGATGCTCAGGCACTCGATGCCGATGCGGTCGGCGTCGTCACCATTGACGAGCTCTCAGACAATGCCACCGCTGACCTCGCCACAATCCGCCGCGTTCTCCCGAGCATCATCAACCCTCTGCTTGACCGCAAGACGGTGCCGGTTGTCACCGGCTATTTCGGCCGCACTCCTGCTGGCCGTATCGCCACATTCGGCCGGAACGGCAGTGACTATGCTGCTTCGGTGCTGGCCTACGCCTTGGAAGCCGACACGCTGGAGATCTGGAAGGACGTCAACGGGTTCATGAGCGCCGATCCGAAGCTCTTGCCCGGAGCGCAGCCCACCGGCCGCCTCTCGTTCTACGAGGCAGCGGAGCTCTCCTACTTCGGTGCCAAGATCCTCCATCCGCGCACCGTGGAACCGCTCGTTGGCATGACGACGGCGATCTACATGCGCAACCTGTTCGATCCGGCTTCACCGGGGACCGAGATCACAGTCCAGGCTGAGGTACGCAACGACGTCATCAAGAGCGTTACCAGCAACGAAGACATCGCTCTGCTGCGCATCCACGGCCCCGGTGTAGGCTTCAAGTCCGGGATCATCGGCGCGATCGGCGACCGCCTGGCGAGCAACGGGGTCAACATCTTCTCTGTTCTCACCTCGCAGACATGCATCAACCTGCTCGTTGACAAGGAAGATGCTGCCCGTGGGCTGAACGCCCTGGCCGACCTCGATGGTGATGCCATCGAACGGGTCGACTTGGAGGACGACGTGGCGTTGGTGGCTGTGGTTGGGGAGGGACTGCGTCACACTCAGGGGATCGCCGCCCGGGTATTCTCGGCCGTGTCCAGGGAGCAGGTCAATGTTCACATGATCGCCTCGGGCGCCTCCGAAATCGCCTCCTACTTCGTCGTGAGCCGCGCGGACACCGAAAAGGCCGTCCGTTCGGTTCATCGGGAGTTCTTCGACAACGTCGGCAACGGTTGACGGTAGCCGAGCAGGGTGGGTTCTCCGCTGGAAGCAGGGTTTGGCAACTGCGCCTGGATGTCGCCCGGGAGCGTGCTGTGGATCCCCTCGCCGAGCAGGTGATCGAGCGTCGGGTCAACGCCTTCGGGGCTCAGACGTGTGGCCCAATGTGTACGCCGATGAGCACCAAGGCCGATGGGGAGGAGAGCTGCAGGGTAGCCTGGGCGTGTAGGCACGGAACACGATCTGGAACAGCGTGAACGCAGGCGGAGAACAACGCTCTGCGACCGAGCCCCTGAGCGGTGGCGTGCAGGTAGTATCTGTGTTAGGGTGATGTAGCGTTAGACGCGCTAAGGGGTGAAAGCATGTACAGAGTTGTGTTGTGTGGCAAAGCTCTGGTAACGGCGCTTGCTGTCATGCTCATGGGGAGTGTGTACGGTTTTGGCGCGGAAGAGATCGACATCGAGCAATGGTATAACCCACAGAGTGTCTGGGATCTTGTGACCGTCTTTGAGGAGATGGATTGGTCTTGGACGATGATCGAGGACGGCGTGGAGAAGGACACAGTGTTGGTCAACTACCGGATGGCTGGGCAGGAAGTGGTCGCCGGTGAAGACACGACGCTTGTCGAGCTCGTGCTCAACGGTGACCTTTCGAGGGTGTGGCTGTCTGAAGAGGAGCAATCGATCGAGCGGTTGGAGACAGGCGGGGAGATCATCCCCCTCGCGTTTATCCCTGCGGCACAGCTCGAGCAGATGTTGGCCTCGTACTTCTGGCCGTTTGCCACGGCCGCGTACTACTCGGTGGACCAAGCAGTGGCTGGAGCCTACGAAGGGGTGACGGTCGATCGTGTGGAGACCGACTTGCGAGAACTCGGGGATGTCGAGGTCTATGTGGATGAGGTCGAGGTTACCCTGAGGGGCGAACCGTTCCTGGAGCCTGGGCAGTCGGCGAACCTGATCTGGGGGATCGGTGACTTCGGACCGTTCCAGATGCTCGTGGAATGGCAATGGACCGGCGGCGACGCCGGTGACGATACCACGTTCAACATGAAGGTGGGTCGGGTGGTCTTCCGTTAACGGCTTGTGCGGAGAGCCCGGCCGGCGGCCAGAACCAGGGCTACCGGCCACAGGGTTGTGCGCGCAAGACGACTGAGGCTACCTCACCGATGCTGTGGATGACGCGGCATCAGGATCCTCTGGGATGCCCGCAGCGACGAGTGTGCTGCCCCGTGTGACCACATGGTACGCCATGTCCACGAGGTGCCAGTCTTCCGGATCGCCCCCGTGGCGGTACCGACGGACGCTCAGAGCCCGCTCGTCTCCTTCGGTTAATACCTGAAGCAAGGCGGTCGGACCCGTTCCGGATAGGCGGAGGATGTCGGTCGCCACAGCATCGGACTCCGATTCGATCCAGATGAGTTCGCCCGCTGTCTGGAAGACTGTCTGGTAGTGGGTACCGCGCACAGTGAATGTCAGTGCAGGGTCATCGTCCTCTGGGCGCACGATGAAGAACAGCTCGGCTGCGTTCTCACCTTCGATCGCCGGCTGTC
>PUMK01000025.1 GCA_003551325.1 Candidatus Acetothermia bacterium
GGAGGCTGCCTCGGTAACCCAAGTTCTGAGTCATCGAACAAGCCTTCGGTAACAGTTACTTCTGAGGCAACACGGACACGGACCGCTGCGCTCAGCGGAAGTGCCTACCGAATCGTCTACGAGCGTTGAAGGAGGCTTGTGGCTCGTAGCTTGTGGGAATCCGCTTGTGGCGTGTGGGAAAAGCACCCGCACTGGGTGGTAGCGGGGCAGCTTGTCCACGTCGCGCACCCCGGTAGCCGTGCGGCATGGGGGTCAGAACCTTTCCCCGCGCTTGGTGAACAGCCTCGCGGATCTGTTTCCCCGACAGCATGCATGTACACGACCTCGGTATGGTCAGGGCAGACGATGACCCAGTGTGGGTTCTGTCGTGTGTTCCTCGGGTGCAGGAGGTAGGGGGGTGCGGGCGTCTACCCGGGAAGCCCCCATGGATCAGCGCTGGAACACCTCACTAACGTCGACGTGGAAGCCTGGCAGAAGCTCCGATCGTACTGTCTCCCCCGAAACGAACCTTCCCACAGGCTCATACACGCTTTCTTGCAGGGAGTAGACCTCGATGACCTGTTTGTCGGGATCGGCGAGCCAGTACTCCCGCACGCGGGCGCGAGCGTACTCGAAGTACTTCTCCCCGCGGTCGGTCTTTCGCGTTCCCGGGGAGGTAACCTCCATGATCAGATCTGGAACCTCGAAGTGTTGCTCACCAGCCCGGTCTGCATGCTCCTTGGCCAAGAACAAGATGTCCGGCTCGCGGACCTTGCCCGGCCACAGTCGCACCGGCAAAGGAGCTAGTTGCACTGTTCCCAGCCCGTTCTCCTCCACGAACTCGTTCAAGCGCACGAACAGCCTCTTCAAGGCCTCTTGGTGCGCGTAAGATGGATGTGGCGGCATGATCAGCCTCCCTTCGGAGAGCTCCACTAGGCGGTTGGTATCGGGGAGGGCGAAGTAATCGGCTTCGGTCCACTGTCCCTGGGGCGGAAACAGTTCTGCCACAGGCGCTTGCACACGTTCATCTTTTGGCACAGAGTCCACCCCCTTGCACTCTGGATATCGGCGTTTCTCGCCCCTCAATGATACCACTTCTGCTCTCCGGAATGCATGAGCCACATTACTTCTTGTACACCAACTCCACGTCGATCCTGTTTTGGAGGTGAACAACACGGTTTCGGAACTGCACCATGCTGATGTATGCATCGCGTTCTTGGTCTTCAACACATCCAGCCTCGCACAAGTTCTCGATGACCTCCGCGAACGTGCTCGCAGTCCTCAGGCCGAGCTCGGCAATGATGTAGCTGCCTATGTCGATCAGGGCCTGGATCGTCGTCTGCAACGTGTGGAGAGCTGAATCAAGGCTGCGGAAAACCCAATGTCCACATCGCTCAACAAAGTCGCGTGGGCGGCTGCGGATCCGCAGAGGAAGGCCAACGCAACCGGGTGAGGCTCACTGACGGCTGGCACGCTTGCCTGGGGGTGATCCCCGGTTCTGTCAATGCTTTCCCCACAGAGGTCCGCCGTGTGGCCCTGCGCGCCTTCGCGGGCGCGCAGGAACACATGTTCTCTGAAATCCGGGTCGTTACTATGGAGCAGGGGCTTGTGAACACTCCACCTGGAAGCGCTGGTGTGGCTCCAGAAGCCGGATGCTGAGCCCAGGCAGTCGCCTTTGTGACGGTGCTCGCACCATGACGGGAGAGCTGGCCTCAATCCTCGTACACCGAGAACCCCTCGTGCGCGAAGTCATCATCAAAGGCAAGCGCCCGACCGACGCCCAGGCGCCGCATGACGAGGAAGGACACGCAGTCAACCAGGCTGAGCCCCCGCAGGCCCTTCTCGCGAAGGAGCTCCACCGCCTTGCCGTGATCGCCCGCCGTCACCCAGCACACACGGAAGGCTTGAGCCTCACCCAGGAACCGAAGAGCGGTATCCAGTCCCAGGTGGCGCTCGAGGAGCGCAGCGGACTCAATAAGAACGTGTTCTACGCTGGAGATGCCCGGGGCAAAGCGCTGAAAACGCCCCCGCAAGCAACGCATCGTACGTACCTTGTCCAACGAACGATCCGTGATCCACCAAGTGCAGCATATCGCGGTTCTTGGGTGGTGCTCAAGCGGGCCGGCGAACATGATGATCGTTGCGGTGCCGGCTACCTCAAGCCGCCCTTCTGCGATATCGGTCATCACCCAGCGGCAAGACTCCCGGTAGTGGTGCTTCTTACCATCGGCGTACAGGGGGACGTTGACGTCGAGGAAGCGCCTAGTCAGCGAGGGCTCCATCGATGATCTCTTGTTCCATGTCCTCCCAGGCACCCAGAGGTGGCGTCGGGCCCTTCCCCAGCTTGCCCTCCCAGCCGTTTGTGGCCCACCATGTCCCTAGGAAGGTGATCGGGCTGCGAACCGAAGTGCAGAAACTCGAACAGGTACCCCAGCGAGCGGACGCTACCTGGCAGGCGGCACCGATCCTCGCCAAGGAAGAGGGTTTGGGTTGCCGCCCCGGCACGCTGAAGGTCTACAATGCGACGCTGACCATGCGAGGATTCTCGCTCCCGCGGGCATCCGTCCCTGGGGCACAGGATTGGCTGGAGCGCCACAGCAAACCCCACAAGAATGGGGGAACCAAGGGCGGACACCGCAAGCCCAAGAAGGGCAACCGATGAACGGACGGTTGCCGTAGGAGACTGCACCGATGCCTATCTTGCACATCATCGGGCTTCCCGGGGCAGGGAAGACAACGCTCTGCCGACAGTTGGGGCCGCTCCTAGGTTGGGAGGTACTGAGGATCGGCCAGTTCCGCCGGTTACGGCCTCCCTCGGAGACAGGAGAGGCCGACGCGTGGTTGGCGTTGTATCAGGCGCTCTCTCGCTGCCGGTGGGAGCAGGTGATCCTGGAGACGACGGGGCTCAATGGGCGGCTGTGCTTCCTGCGCCAGGCGTTTGCGCCAGGTCGTGTGGTCACGCTTAAGCTCTCGTGTTGCAGGGACGAGCTGCTCCGACGGATCGAGCGCAAACCTGCCAGCGAAGCAACAAGCCCCTGGTTCTACGCGGATTGCCTTCCTGATCGCCAAGCGTTCATCCGTCGGCTGTTCGAACAGTTCACGAAGCTTCCCGCCGAGCTGGAGACTGACACCACGTGGCTTACGCCAGATGAGGTGTTCGCGCAGGCAGTGGAGAAGATCAAAGCGTGGAGCAGGTCGACGTGGCCCCTGCTTAGGCCGGAAGACAGCTCGGTGAACCCATGGCCGGATTCTGGATGGGGCCAGTAGATGCTTCCTCTCGCTGTGCCCGGCATGACCCCCCTCGCAGTTCGGCCACAGCTGCTCCAAGACGCATGCGTACGAAGGGAACCGATTCTGCCCCGCCGACTGTGCACCTGAAGAGCCAACGTAACGGTTACCGAAGGCTCCTTCGATGACTCAGAAGTTGGGTTACCAAGGCAGCCTACTCCAGAAGAGCTCCCTCAGAGGATGGGTGGATCGGCACGGAACGCCCGCAGTCCTTGGGTTGTAGGTCATCCGTCATCGGAGCGATGCGTAAGCGCGGGGGAGCTGAACCGGTTCGCGGGGGTGGCGTGGACAGAGGAAGCGCTCTCTGATAATCTGATACCACGCCTGTGGAGGTGGTCTCTGTGTGGTCTAGACGCAGCGTGACCGACGTGGCACGAAACTTCGCCGACTACGTGAACCGCGTGGCGTTCGGTGGAGAGCGCTTTGTTCTTCTGCGCGGGGGCAAGGAGGTGGCCCAGCTGGGGCCGGTGCCCACAGGGAGGAAGGCGGGGACACTTCCTGAACTCCTGGCCTCGCTGCCGCCCCTCACAGAGGAGGAGGCCCAGTCGTTCGCGCGCGATCTCGCCGCTTCGCAACAGGAGCTGGAGCAGAAGCTCCCTCAACAGCCATGGGACTCCTGATCGATGCCAGCGTGCTCATCACGCACGAGCGAGGGCGCGTTCCTCTCAAGGAGATGCTCGCGGGTCGGGAGGAAGAGGCAATCTTTCTATCGGTGATCACGGCCAGCGAGCTCCTCCACGGCGTGCACCGAGCCTCCGATCCGGCTGTGCGCGGTCGCCGGTCCGCCTGGGTGGAGGCGGTTCTCCAGCGCCTCCCCATCTTGCCTGTCGATGTGCCCACAGCCCGTGCCCATGCACGGATGTGGGCCGAGCTCGCTCGGCAGGGACAGACGATCGGTCCTCACGACCTCTGGCTCGCTGCCGCGTGTGTGGCGCATGGACTCACGCTGGTCACCGCGAACCTCCGGGAGTTCGGCCGCGTGCCAGGGCTGGCGGTAGCGTCCTGGGTGTAACGCACCGACGGTTCAAGACCGAGCGACGGAGGCAAGCGGCACAGCTCATGTGCACCGACCGCATCGGGGGACGATGGTCCGGCCGTCACGACCCCATTGAATCACCGAAGCCCCCCCCAACGGAAGTTATGAGGCATCGATCTCCCCTTCGGTAACACTTTCAATGCGCAACGCATGCGTTGTCGCGGTGCAATGTATACATTATAATGTCGATGTCGTTGACCGAGGAGGATGCGTATGTCCCTCAAGCGAACCCAGATCTACCTTGAGCCAGAGCAACATCGACTCCTGAAGGAGGAGGCGGAGACAAAGGGGATCTCTTTGGCCGAACTCCTAAGGCGACTTGCAAGGGACCACCTGCATCGGCAACCGCGTCGTGAGGATTTCGGGCGAATCGTAGGGCTGGGTAAGAGCGACGTCGACAACGCAGCAGAGGAACACGATCGCTACATCGAAGGGGCTGTAAGCCGCGAATGAGCGTCTTCGTAGACACATCCGCGTTCTACGCCCTCGCCGATGAGGGCGACCGGAGGCATCTTGAGGCAAGATCCGCCTATGACCCGCTGACCACACGAACACTCGTGACCACAGACCACATTCTGGTGGAATGCTGGTTCCTCATCGGGAGCCGGCTGGGAAGAGAAGCAGCGATTCGGTTCTGGGACGGCATACGCTCTGGAATCGTTACCGTCCTCCAAGTGACCTTGCACGACTTGGATCACGCACGGGAGGCCATTCGCCGCTTTCCCGATCAGCGCTTGTCGTTGGTTGACGGGACCAGTTTTGCCGTAATGGAACGCAAGGGGATCGAACGGGTTTTCACATTCGACACACACTTTGGCGTCTACCGCTTCGGAAAGGCCAACAAACGGCGGTTCACCGTGATCCCTGGGTAGTGGGGGGAATGGTGCGCATGGCCGACAAACCGAGAACCTCTTGACGGGCGACCGCCGCACACGGTAGGGTAGCTTGTAAGGTTGTATCGTGTATCTGCGTAGCTCAAGCGAGGTGATCGGTGATGCGCATGCGGTGGGGTGGTGCGGTGGTGGCGGCAGTCCTGTTGCTGGCTATCCCGCAGGCGGTGTGGGCTGTGTCGATGGAGTCAATGACCGTGGGCGCGGGCTTCCGCGAGGTGGGGAACACGTTCCAGATCTCACCGCGCCAGAGTACCTTTTCCTCTACGGACGAAGCGGTGTACGTGGTGATGGCGGTACGGATTCCCCGAGACGCCGGTTGGCGAACCTACCGGGGCACGTTGACCTGGCACGCGCCCGACGGAAGCGCGTACCTGGAGCACGAGATCAGCGATCTCGAGCGGGGCTACATCTGGCACATCGTACGGAGGATGCCCCTCCGCGGCACACGCGCTGCTCAGCTGGGGGGCGAGTGGACGGTGCGGTTCAACGTGCGGTTCGGCCCGGCGCGAACGCGTACGTTCACCGTTGAGGCACCGGCTGCCCCTCCACCGGTGGTCACCCCCGAACCCGAGAACGAACCTCCAGTCGCCATGTTCTGGTTCCTACC
>PUMK01000091.1 GCA_003551325.1 Candidatus Acetothermia bacterium
GTTCCAGGCGTGCCCAGTGTCCTCCACCTTCATCCCCAGAGATGCCAGCGCTTGGCGGATTTGGTCGTCGGGGATGTCCACGCCGAGCACCTGCGCCACGTGTGCCTTCCCCAAGGCGACGACACGCCGCGCCGCGGGTAGGGGGTAAGCGTCGACCGAACCTGGGGCGATCTGCGCGCCGGTGACCTCGGCCAGAAGCGCGCAACAACGTCGGGACGCAAGATCCGCAGCCTCGGAAGCAATGCCACGCTCGAACCTGTGTGAGGCCTCGGTGCGCAGACCCAGCGCCCGCGCGGAGCGACGGATGCGCAGCGGCAAGAAACACGCCGCCTCAAGGACCACATCCTTCGTGCTCGCGTCCACCTCGCTCTCCTCACCCCCCATCACGCCAGCCACGGCCACGGGACGATCGCCAGCCGTGATGAGCAGGACTTCGGGGCTGAGGGCACGTTCCACGCCATCCAGCGTGGTGAGCCGCTCACCCGACCGAGCGCGGCGTACCCCGATTGTGGGGTCCCCCAGCCTCGCGTGGTCGAACGCGTGGAGCGGGTGCCCCAGTTCGAGCATGACGTAGTTTGTCACGTCCACCACCGGCGCCAGGGAACGCATCCCCGCCTTGGCCAGTCGAGCCTGCAGCCACACCGGTGAGGCGCGCGTTCCGATCCCGCGAACAAGGCGGGCGACGTAGCGGGGGCACTCGGTGGGATCCTCAATCAACACCTGCAATACGTCGGAAGCGCGCTGGCCTTCCTCGGCAAACGAGACCTTCGGTTCCGCGAGCGCGCAGCCAAGCAGGGCCGCAACTTCACGGGCCACGCCGAATACCCCGAGAAGATCGGGCCGGTTGGAGGTAATGGAAAGGTCGAACACGAAGTCGGGGGCCTCAACGAGCTCGGCGATGTCCGCACCCAGCTTGACACCCTCAGGCAAAACCCACAGTCCTTCGGACTTGGCTTCCAATCCGAGCTCGGCTCGGGAAAGCAGCATTCCCTCGCTCTTGACCCCACGCAGATCGCGTCGATCCACCACCCCACCGGGAAGCCGCGCCCCAGGCAGGGCATACGGTACACGCTGGCCTTGAGCCACGTTGGGAGCACCACAGACCACCTCATGCTCACCACCAGGCGTGGCCACCGCGCACACGGTGAGCTGGTCCGCGTGGGGGTGCTGTTCCACACCACGCACCTCACCGACCACCACACCCTCCACGGGACCGAACGGATCGACACCCTCCACTTCCAGTCCGGCCAGCGTCAGCCGCTCGGCCAACGCGTCGGTGTCCACCTCTGCCACATCCACATACTCGGCCAACCACTTGAGGGGTACGCGCATGCCCGCTCCTGTCGCCCCGCTCCGGGGCCTACATGTCCAGCCCGAAATACATCATCCCGGGACCCGCTGGGGAGATGGGCCACACAAGCCCCACCACCACTCGGAAACGGAGCAGCCCTCCCAGGGCTTCCATGGTGGTCCACAGCTCCCCGCCCGCCTCAACGTAGGTGGGCATTGTGACCCATTCCGAAGGATCGCTCCACACCCGCCCGGCGCTGAGGTAGAGGCGGGGGATGACCTCGCTCAACAGGGCGGCTCCGCCAAGCAGGTAATCGGGCCGCTGGTCCGGAAGCCAAAGCGAGAGCGTTCCCGACACCTTGTACTGTCCAACCGGGGACGGCGGCGTGATGGGCGGGGCGCCCAAGGTGTTGAACGTTCCCAGCCTGAACTGGAACTCACGGGGTAGGGTCTCGCTGGACAGCCCCCCTTGCGCTGTAAGCTGAATGTAGGTTCTGGGGAACACCCGCTCCTCCACCAGCATCGCCAGTGAGATCCTACCTGCCTGTGCAGCGGGATCGACGAGCAACGAAGCCGCACCGAGCTGCACATGACGCACAACCTCCTGCCACGAGAGGGCCAATTGGGTCACCCACCGCGGGGTACGGGCAACGGTGACCGACAGTTGGCCGGCAGGCATCCAGTACGTGGCCGGGGAACCGATGTGCGGTGTCGACCACAGATGCCGGGTCAGGGAGAGCTGCCCGACAAGTGTGTCCGTGATCTGTGCCCGACCTGAGATCGAGTAGTCCCGCCCGTAGCGCACCCAACCGGACACAGCCTGGAACTGAGGGACGATCTCCCAACCAAACTCGTTGAGATACCGCAGTGATAACGCTTGGGTGGCTGGATCCGCTTGGATGAGGTAAGCATCCAACGGGAGCTTGCTGCGATCCATCGCCACCTCATATTTGCGGGGCCAATGGTTGTTCAGCCTCCTGATATCCGGGACGCGGTGCTCGGGGTCGATCACCACGCGACGGACCGCGAAGTCCGTCTCGAACACCATTGTCATGCGATCATCGTCCTGGGACGCCCAGGTGCGTGTTGCTCGCTCATCGTCCGCCCCGATGACCACAACCGGTACGGGAAGAAAACCGCTTCCGGTACGCTTGAGGTGTACATGCGTTACGTGGCGGTCGCCGTCGTGTTTCCTGTCCATCCCCGTGACGGCGTAGTCCGCTTGCCCGTCGCCCCACACCCAGTCTTCGAAGAACTGGTCCACATCATGTCCGCTCACTTCCTGCACCAAGCTGTGAAAGCCCTCCACGGTAAGCCACGCGCCGCGGTAGCGGTCATGAGCTTCGCGGAGCGTCGCGTCGAGCACGTCTTCACCGATCACGTGCGCCAGCGCTCGCAGGACGAGGGCTCCCTTTTCGTACAACCGAACGGCACTGGCCTGCAGGTATTCGACCTCGCTCGTGGGCTTGACGAGCGGTTCGTCGAAGCCCATGAACACCGTGTCCACGTATGGAAGCTCCACCATGTGCTCACGCAGGTTGAAGAACCCTAGGGCATTGTCGAGCAGCGCCTCGCCCAGGCCAGGCCGTTCAGGACGGAAGACGTTGCCCTCCTGCGCACCGTAGCGGTCTTCAAACCAGCGCATGGCCGCATACTGGGCAAAGCCCTCCGATAGCCAGTTCTCAGCGTCCAAATCGACGCCTACGCCGATCCCCCACCACTGGTGGGCGATCTCGTGTGCGAGGACAAACTGCCCAAGACGACTCAACGTTCCTGGGGCCGTGAGGTCCGAGCGGCGGAACAGCCAGCTGGGCATAAACGCAACACCGTCAGCCGCGAACGCCATTCCCCTGTCGGTAGGGTGTTCGACAAGCAACAGCCGCTCAAACGGGTACGGGCCGTACCGTTCCTCGAAGTATTCGAGGATCTCCCACACGTAGGTGGCCATGGCCCGGACTTTGTCCTCATGCCCAGGCAGGGCGACGAGTTCCACGTTCAGCGTCCGGCCCTGCAGACGAACCACCGTAAGCTGATCCTCGGGGGCGATGAACAACGCCACCGAACGTACACGCTCGCCGAAGCCCGCCTCATAGACGACCTGCTCTGCCTCGTCGGTGCGCGTCACATCGCCGGGCAATGCGGCCGACCATCCCGCAGGGACTTCAAGCCTCACTCGGTAATCATGGGCAAGCATCACCTGCGGGAGGTAGCTGTTCTCCACAGAGGGTGTGGGCAGGGGGTGCCAACCGAAGCGCCATGTGTAGATCGTTCCCACGCGGCCCGGCTCAGCGTACCATATGTGCGGAAAGCGTGAGCGAAAGGCGATCTTCAGCGCTCCCGGCCCCTCAGGAAGCTCGATGCGAAGCAGAACATCTTCCAATGAGTAGGTCTGCACTGTGGGGGGCGCCGCCAGGAGTTCGTAGTCCAGGGGACGTTCCTCATCGCCACTCACCCACCACACACCATCAATCTTCGTCCAAGAAGGGTCGAACCCCCTTGGATAGGACTGATCCTCCAGGTATCCGGCAATGTGGGGGTTCGGTTCCCGTCCCAAGTTAGCCGGAAGGGAGAACCACGCAACCTCGGGAGGCGTTTCCCAGCTCACTAACTGGGTTCCGGTAAGCAGGTGCTCGTCCGGGGTGAACGCCACGTCCACGGAGGTGGTGTCCCCCAGTCCGGTGAAGCCGGCCAACAAAAAAACGCCCAGCATCAGGGCTATGCTTCGCATAGATTCCTCCTTCGGCTTCAAGCTTCGTCGTCGCTGCCTGTCTCCTGCGGCAAGATGGCGATGCGTACCGAGATGATCTCCCGTTCGGACGCCTCCTCAACAGTGAGCAGCACTCGATCCAGTCGAATCCTAGCCCCAGCATCGGGGATGTCGCCCAACTCCTCAAGGATCAGTCCGGCAATCGTCACCACATCTTCTCCGGAGAGGTCGAGACCCAAGGTCTGGTTCACCATGCGTACTTCGGCATCCCCATCGACGACAGCCTCTTGCGGTGACAAACGCCGGATCAGCTGCCGCGTCCGGGGAGTGTCGTACTCGTCCTCGATCTCACCAACGATCTCCTCCAGGATGTCCTCCAGCGTCACGATACCCGCCACACCACCGTACTCGTCGACCACCACAGCCATGTGTACGCGCTCTCGTTGGAACTCGCGAAGCAGTACGTTGTTCGGCTTGGTGGTTGGGGTGTAGTACACCGGCCGCAAGATCTCCCGGAGGTTCGCCTGGTCACCGTTGGCCATCAGCGCAAACAGATCCTTGACATAGAGAAGCCCCAACACGTTGTCGCGGTTCTCCTCGTACACCGGATAACGGGAATGTCCATCCCGGACCACAAACTCCGCCAGTTCGGTGAGGGACGTGTTCACCTCGATGGCCTGCATATCCGTGCGCGGCACCATGACCTCCTCGGCCGTGGTCTCGTCAAGGGCAAGCACCCGACGGATCATGTCTCCGTCGTGTGCGGCAATGGTTCCGCGCTCTTCTCCCTCTTCGATAAGCGTGATCAGATGGTCCTCAGAAACTGCCGCCTCCTCGCGCTCCAGCATCTGCTCACCAAATGGCCGCAGAAAGACCCTGGTGAGCCGCCGCAGACCCCGCACAAGGGGATGAAGCAGCCGCGTCAGTTGCCACACCGGACCCACCACAGCAAGCGCCACCCACTCGGCACGGTTCTTGGCCAAGGTCTTTGGGGTGATCTCGCCGAACATGAGCAGAGCGAGCGTCATGACACCCGTGGTGATCATGGCGGACACGTACTGCGGAAGGTCTGCCGGGAGCAAGCGCAAGAACAACAGCGTGGCCAACGCCGACGCGCCGACGTTCACCAGGTTGTTCATGATGAGCAGCGTGGTGATCAGATCGTTGGGTTCATCCAGAAGATGCTGCAGCGCCCGCCGCTTCTTGGGCTTGCGCTCCATCATGTGTCGAATGCGCAGCTCATGGAGCGAGGTTACGGCTGTCTCGGAACCGGAGAAGAAAGCTGAGAGGAGCAACAACACCAGGAGTACCAGTAATTGCGATCCTGTCGACACTCGTTTCCTCACCTCAAAGGTCGTTTCATATGCACTCAATTATAGCTGGGCTGCACATGTGCGACCAGGCAATGCGTCCCCTCACGCGTGATGCCACCAAGAAGGCCGCCTATGTTTCTCCGTGCAGCAACGCCCTGCTTATAAAGGGGGATCGCCAAAAGGTGACGACGCCCGGGACCGAGCGCGTACCGGTATCTACACAGCACTGTGCGTCACGATGTAGCTTGTGCCTAATGTACGTCAGTTGTAGACTGTCGGGGTTCTGGAGGTGGCTTGTGCAGAGAATTGTGTCGATTCACTCCTTTCGTGGGGGAACGGGAAAATCGAACATCACAGCGAGCCTATCGGTGGAGTGTGCTCTGGCAGGGCACCGCGTCGGGGTCATCGACACCGACATCCAATCGCCGGGGATCCACGTACTCTTTCAGCTCGACGAGTCA
>PUMK01000028.1 GCA_003551325.1 Candidatus Acetothermia bacterium
ATTGCCACGGGGGAGAAGTCAACCCCCGTCACGATGGCACCGCGGCGGGCCCAGGCCAGCGTGTCCGTCCCGATGTGACACTGAAGGTGCAACAGCCGCTTCCCTCGGACGTCACCGATCTCCCGGAGTTCGATCTCGTCAAGAATCTCCCGCCCCTGACGGAGGAGGTCAACCTCCGCGTAGGCCCTGACGTGCACATGGGCCATCTCGTCCCACAAGGCGCGGTTCGACTCTTCGGCGCTCCTCTGCCTGTCGTGCGCAGGCATCCGTGATCTCCTCGCTTCTCATCAGATGAACACGCACTCCTCAAGATCGTCACAGCCGGAGGAGCGATCTCCCGCTGCAACATCCGCAGCCTGAGCGCGTGATCGGTAGGGCTAGCCCGACAGGGACAATCCTACCCCATGTGCCCTGCACGTAGTGGGACGCGTGAATGCACGATGGTGCTCGACTTGCGAAACAGAAGCCCATATAGCGGAAGGTTGCGGCACCAAGTAAAATCGCCGATCTTGTTCGCCTGAGAGGAGGTGGTTGAGCCACCCACCAGACATAGAGACGTACCGAGTTCGCGAAATGGACTCACCGAGTCGCGATGCGAAACGATGAGGGAGGGAGTCGCACGGAGGAAGGAGGTAGGATGTTGAAGGGAAGAAGGTGGGTAACAGTGCTTGGCGTGCTTCTGCTCGCAGGTCTGCTCGGGGCATCGGGCGTGGCACAGCAGCAAGGTGGAGTGCTCCGCATTCGGGCGATGGATCTGCAGAATATTGACCCGATGCAACTCCTCGGACGGAACGACGACATTCATGTGGCCAGTCAGGTGTTCGATCAGCTGGTGATCCTGAGCCGCGATGATTTCAGCCCTCAGCCGTCGCTTGCCAAGAGTTGGGAGTTGGTTGATGAGTTGACGTGGCGCTTCTACTTGCGCGAGGGCGTTATGTTCCACGACGGCAACGAGGTCTTCCCAGAGGGAGAGTCCCGAGAAGTCGTCGCGGACGACGTCGTGTTTTCAATAGACCGCGCCAAGGAGATGGCTGCAGGCATCAACCTGGTGAACGTTGTAAGCGCACGTGCAGTGGATCGCTACACATTGGAGGTCAAGACGGACGTCCCTCAGCCTCTGCTGCTCGACGTGCACAGATTGAGCAGCGTGATGATCCTGCCCCGCGAGTCCGTGGACATCTTGGGGGATGCGATCAAGACACGGCCAGTCGGCTCGGGACCGTTCAAGATCCAGTCGTTCGTGCCCGGTGAGCGTGCGGTGGTCACAAGGAATGAGGATTACTGGCTTCCGGTCAACCTCGATCGTGTAGATTTCATCGTAATCCCGGATCCCATCGCAGCAGTGATTGCACTGGAAGCTGGAGAGGTCGATGTCATCCCCTACGGCCCAGCTGACGAAGGACCACGCCTTGTGGACATGGGCTTCGAACTGGCTCGACGCGGGGGCTCGTTCAGAGGTATCGGCTTCAACGTTACCACACCCCCGTTCGACGACTGGCGTGTCCGGCAGGGTCTATCCTGGGCCGTTGATGTCGATACTGCTTGGCAAGCTGTGATCCCCGAAGGATTCGGCGAACGCGCGTATGGACAGGTCCCTCCATGGGTACCGTTCGGCTACGATCCCGAAGGTCTCAGACCCATGGACGGATACGACCCAGACGAGGCGCTCCGTCTGCTGGCTTCGGCCGGTTGGAAGGACTACAACAACGATGGCCGGATCACCAACGAAGCTGGGCAGCGGCTGGTGGTTGAACTCAAGACCATTCCCGGAGCCCAAGTACGGGTGTTGACAATCCTGGTTACCCAACTGCAGCAGATGGGGATCGACGCGCGCATCCTCCAACAGGACGTGTCGGTGTGGGTCGACGATCTCCTTGGAGGGAACACCGGGGCGTACTTCGACTTCAGCTACGCAGGCTCAACAGGCCTCTACTCGCTGTTCCACAGCAGCGCCATCGGCTCAAGCAACACACACTTCTACGCCAACCCCGCTGTCGATTACTTCCTCGAACGCGCTTCGAAGACCATGGACTACGATCAGCGGAGCAGTCTGTGGAAGCTGGCGCAGACCGTGGTTGTCGCAGATCGGGTTATCATCCCACTGTACTTCGAGTGGACGACTACGTATGTGAGTCCCCGCGTTCGCGACTGGGTGTCCCCGTGGGGAGGGTTGAACTTGGTCAGCGTGGAGAACAACGTCTGGATCGAGTGAGCAACGAGCATGTGTAGGGGATGAGGGGGCTGGCCCCTTGGGCTAGCCCCTAGCCCCTTCACCGGAAGAGGAGAAGGGTGACCGCTTACATCGTGCGCAGAATCCTGGTCTCCGTGCCTGTGATCTTGGGCGTCACGTTCGTTGTGTTCGCACTCGTGCACTTCGCCCCAGGGGATGCGGTGCGGATCATGCTGGCCAGCGAGCGGGTCACTCCAGAGATGGCCGCGCAGCTACGTGCCTATTATGGACTGGACAACCCCTGGTACACGCAGTACTTCTCCTACCTCGGCAACCTATTACGGGGAGACCTCGGCACCTCTGTCACCTCGCGCCTCCCGGTATCGCAGAGCATTCTGCGAAGGTTCCCCAACACCCTGCAGCTAACCTTTGCCAGTCTGATCGTCGCCTTGGTGATCGCCATTCCAGTAGGCATCTTGAGTGCTACGCGCAGAAACTCACTGCTCGACTATCTTTCTCTCACAACCGCCATGGTCGGGGTATCGATGCCGAATTTCTGGCTCGGCCTGCTGCTCCTTCTCTGGCTTGGCCTTCAACACCGTCTGCTACCCATCTGGGGCATCGGCAGCCTGAGCAACGGCCTATGGGACGTCATCCGGCACCTCATCATGCCATCCATCACCTTGGGGACCAGCCTAGCCGCTCTGCTCACGCGACTCACCCGGGCCAGCATGCTGGAAGTACTTTCCCAGGACTACGTCTCCACTGCACGAGCAAAAGGGTTGGCGGAGCGGATCGTCCAGTACAAGCATGCGCTGCGCAACGCCATCATCCCCGTGATCACCGCAGCAGGCTTGCAGTTCGGTGCGCTTCTGGGGGGCGCAGTCATCGTGGAGAGCATCTTCGCTTGGCCAGGAATGGGAAGGTTGGCCTACGAAGCGATTCAGCAGAGGGATCTGCCGACAATCCAGGGAACAACACTGGTATTCGCCGTTTCGTTCGTTCT
Organism: Candidatus Acetothermia bacterium; assembly: GCA_003551325.1. GTDB lineage: Bacteria > Bipolaricaulota > Bipolaricaulia > Bipolaricaulales > Bipolaricaulaceae > B1SED10-245. The sequence continues at coordinate 3,177 of PUMK01000028.1, forward strand.
CGTGACCCTGGTGGTCGATATGCTCTACGTATTGGTTGACCCAAGGATCCGCTATGACTGATCAAGTGATGAAGGGAATCCCGGGACGCCGAGACCAGAGCACCGGCAGGGTAGCCCTCCGAGCGTTCATGCGCAATCGTATGGCCGTACTGGGAAGCATGCTCCTGTGCGGCATCGTCGTGTGTGCGGTGTTCGCCCCGTGGATCGCTCCCCATGACCCTCTCACCATGAAACTGACACACATGTTCGAGGCACCCGGCAGCGCTGGTCATCTGCTCGGAACCGACAACTTCGGCCGCGACATCTTGTCGCGCTTGATCTATGGCTCGCGGATCTCCCTGACCGTTGGGCTTGTGGTTGTGGGTATCGCTGCCACGATTGGGAGCATTCTTGGACTGCTGTCGGGCTTCTACGGCGGCGCCGTGGACACGATCGTGATGAGGCTTGTGGACGTCCTCTACTCCTTCCCTTTCCTGATCCTGGCGATCGCGGTGATGGCGGTTCTAGGACCGAGCATCTACAACGTGATGATGGTCCTCGGACTGGTCAGCTGGCCCCTGTATGCCCGCCTGGTGCGCGCCAGTGTTCTGTCGCTACGGGAAGCGCCCTTCGTTGAGGCGTCACGGGCCATCGGGGCGGGATCGCTCCGGCTCATGTTCCGCCAGATCATGCCCAACTGCATCTCCCCGGTGCTGGTAAGCGCAGCGATGGGTATGGCGACGGCAATCCTCTCCACCGCCGCCCTAGGATTCCTGGGCCTGGGCGTTCAGCCCCCCACTCCAGAGTGGGGCACCATGCTGAGCGAGGGGAAGGACTTCATCCGACGTGCCCCCTACATGATCACCTACCCGGGCTTCGCCATCATGCTCGTGGTTCTGAGCCTGAACTTCATCGGCGACGGCCTTCGCGATGCGCTTGACCCTCGCACCACCCATCAAAGATGAGCCAAGATCTCCAGTGCAGCAGCCAGCTGGATCTCGACAAGTGACTTGATCGGAATGACCTGATAATCGAGTTCGTTTTCCAACCCTTCGGCCCACCGGTCGAAGGCTTCCACCACCTGCTCCTTCGCGTTAGCCACCGCCGGTGCCCGCCGACACTTGAGCTCGTGCTCCAGCGCGCGTACAGCCATGCCACAGATGAGCAGCCGGTAGAACCGCCCCACCAACAGGTTGTCAAACACCTGTGCCTCCGTCGCAGGGCCCTTCAGCTCAGGTGCCGACTCCGCCCACGCGCGCTTGGCTTCATCGCCAGCGCTGATCAGTTTGAGCATGCTGTCCACCGCCGTGCGGAATCGGGAAACCGAAGTCAACTCACCGGACACACCTCTGAACAAGCTTGTCAGAAACCCGGTGATCTCCTGCGTCCGCTCGACCCCCTCCAAGATGGCCTCCCGCCGTGACATCCGGGACTCCGCAAGGTCCTCGATCCGCGGGTCGTAGAAGTACGGAAGCTCACAGATCAGCATCGCAGGATCGGAGATCGCCCGTGCAAACTCGAAGCTTGACGCCCCGGCACCGATTCGGTCGGCAGGACTACCAGAGGTGAACTTCTCCAGGAAGTCGTAGTTCTCACGCACGCTTGGTACCTGGTACACAGCGGGGGAGTATGTTACAGCCCACGGCATCTCCGGTTCACCCAGGGACAAAGGCACCCCACGGTCGCGGATGATCCGACGCAGGTTGTCGTACACCGATGGCTGCTCGGGCCACAGATAGTAGTAGCCTCCCCCAAACCCTGCGTTGTGGAGAGAGTAGACGAAACGTGGAGCAAGACCGGCTATGGCCGACATCAGTGCTTGTGTTTCTGGAATGGGCGACAGGTAGGCAAGGTCCTTGTACACAATGGGGAACGTCCATTCGGCCTGCTGAAAGCTGGCAGGTCTGTAGAAGTTCCGGGCGTAGTTGGTGACGGTGAACGGGCCGCCGAACCACCCTTCGTTGAGCCTGGTGCCATCGGGGTCGATGCACTTCACAATGTTCCACGTGTAGCGCTCCCCACGCAGCGTTTCATCTTGTGCAAGCCGCCATGATAGGTATTCCAAGGTCATCGCCCCGATCGGCTCGTTGGGGTGTGGACACGCGAAGAACAGCAGTTGCTCGGGGCCGCTGCCAATGCGGAGCATGTTGATCGCCTCCCCATCCGAGGACCTCCCAATCAGCACTTTCTTGACCTGGCGCGGATGGGTCGAGGCGAGCCTCTCACCACTGGCGTTGAGCTCGTCCACCGTAAGGAACTTCTCGTATCCGGGTACATCCGAAACAACGCTGTTTGCGCGCATGCGATCTCCCTTCCTTGGGGCGGATTTCAGTATGTGGTTCGACGGTCCGCCTCGCAAGATCGTAGACGTTAACTTAGCGCCAACGCGCGCCCGGGACAAGCGGGCACCCCAGAGGAACGCTTCATGACCGCCTGCTCTCTGGCCTCCTGTGTGACGCCCAGCGCTTCATCAGCCACATCGTCATCCTGACTGCAGCCGAAGAAACGGGAGCCTGCCATACCCACATCCCATCTCTTCCCACAGCCAGAGCATTGATGTAGTAGACTCAGAACGTGGCTGCCCATACGTGGAGAACCAGAAGCCAAGCCTTCCA
>PUMK01000356.1 GCA_003551325.1 Candidatus Acetothermia bacterium
ACAGAACCGTACCTTCGAACAGCATACGAAAGCGCTCTTCGCTTCGTTGAAGGGCCTTCGCCGTACGCTTCTTCCGAGCACTTTCCTCTCGCAGTTCACGGTTGACCTCCTCGACCGCTCTTCGTGCTTTCTGCGCGTCCTCCATACTCCCCACGGCTTCAGCCCGCGACGCACGAAGCTCCTGGTTAGCGCGGGTCAACGCTTCCGTCCGGTCGGCCACCCGCTCTTCCAGACGATCGTGGGCAGCTTGAAGGGCGTCCTCACGACGCTTGCGCTCGGTGAGATCGGTCGCAACGAGGCACACCGCAGCCACCGAGTCCTCCGGAAGGCGCCTCACGGAGAGATGGAGCGGGATGGCGGACCCATGCGCGCTCTGGACCATGATGTCGCCTTCGCTCCGGTCGGACCGCCCTTGCTCCAGAAGCCCCGCAAACAACGTGAGGTCCGACGGCACCACGAACAAACGGAAGGTTGCACCGATGAGCTGTTCAAGGGGCAGGTCGAGCAGTTCCGCAAGCCGCCGATTCGCGTAGAGAACGACACCGTCGGCGGACAGCGTACCCGCACCTTCGTTCATCTGCTCGATGAGGATGCGGTAGGGGTGATCAGCTCCCCTCAGCGTGAACACTTGCGGTCCTTCCGGTCCCTCGACAACGATCGCGTCCACACCGCCGTTGCGGATGGCCACCAGCGCCTGCTCGGCCTCGCTCAGTTTGGCACGCAGCAACTCGACCTCTCGGACGAGAACATCATGGCTCGTGGGTTGAACGGTCATGCCTAGCCCTCTTCGGTCTTGATGTCCAAGGCAAGGAGCACCCGATTGGTGTCCGAGAGATCACCGATCAGGCGTCGCAGCGGCAGCGGCAGTTCCTTGATGAGCGTGGGAGCGGCAACGATCTGATCCCCTTTGGCCCGCTCGGGTTCCTGAAAGAGATCGACAACTGTCAGCTCGTAGCGGTCCTTGAGCCGTGCCTCACACAGCTTCTTCAGGTTCTCAACAGCTCGGTTGGATTGCGGGGTGTGGCCGGTGACATAGAGCCGCAGTTTGTACTTTCCTTCATCGCTTTGGGCAAGCATCTCCTCAAACGCGTGTACCGGGTCTGTCATCAATACCTCCCCTCCTCAAAACTCCACGATCAGCTGGGCGGACGCAAGTCCAGACCGACCAACACCCGCTCAGTGTCCGAGAGATCGCCGATGATCTGGCGCATTGGCGGAGGAAGCTTCCGTACGAGTGTAGGGAGCGCGATGATCTGATCTCCCGCCGCCAGCTTGGGGTTCTCCAGCAGATCAACGACTTCAATGCTGTACTTTCCCGCCAGATGCTCCTCACAGATGCGCTTCAGGTTTGCGAACGCAGCGATCGCGTTTGGCGTCTGCCCCGCTACGTACAACCGCAGCTCCCATTCGGCCTTCTGCTTCTTCTCAGCGCCCACCTGCTCACCCATCACATCCCTCACCTCGTCTCTTCGTCGACATCGTGGTCAACCCGACGACTGCGCTCCATGGCGGAGCGATAGCCGGCCAAGCGCTCGTGGCGCTCCTCCCGCTGGCGAAGCAGCCGTTCCGACTCCGCCTCGTTGGCGGCGAGTTCGGAGCGCAACGTCTCCAACTGGCTTTCCAGAGATCTCCGCTTGCGCTCCAGAGATGCCTGCGAGCGTTCCAGCTCTTGCTCCAACTCCAGCACTTGGGCCTGCTCACGCGCCTCCTGTGCCAGACGGGCCGAGCCGGTGAGCACGCCCTCCAGTCCCACGTAGGCCTCGACAAGCTGCACACCGTTGTCCGTAAGCAGAAACTCACGGATCTGATTGGAGTGCGCCGTTCCACGGGACTTGATCACGTACAACCCACGGTTGCGCTCTCCACTGAGCTCAATCTCGCGAAGCAGAAGCCATGTGTCGATCAGTGAGGAGATCTCCACCTCCGTATGCTCGATCGCCGTCGCGGCCGAGGTCAGGTTGGTGAGGAGCATCGTGATCCCTCTGCTCTTCAGGTAGTCGACCAAGCGGATCAGCATGGCTTTGACCTCGGTCGGACGCCCAGAGCCTTGAAATGCGGAGATGGGATCAACGATCACCACCGATGGGTCGAAGGCGTTGATCTCCTTGAGGGCGGTGGCCAGATGTCCTTCAAGTCCGTATAACGTGGGCCGCGCTGCGTAGAAGCGAAGCAACCCTTGCCCCGACCACGGCTTGAGGTCCAGACCGATCGACCGCATGTTGCGCAGGAACTGGCTGGATGACTCCTCGAACAGGAAGTACAGGCACCGTTCACCCCGGCGACACGTCGCGTCCGCGAAGTGAGCCGCGATGCTGGTCTTCCCGGTACCCGCCGTCCCAGATACAAGCACGCTGCTACCGCGGTAGTAGCCTTCCCCTCCGAGCATGGCGTCCAGCTGCGAGACGCCCGTGGGGATACGCTCCTCCAAGCCTTCGTGCTCCAGCCCCAGGGAGGTCACAGGAAGCACCACGATCCCGTGCTCATCGATCATGAACGGATACTCATTCGTGCCGTGGAGGGAACCGCGGTACTTCATGACGTGCAACCTACGGGTGGACACCTGCTCAGCCACGCGGTGATCAAGGACGATTACGCAGTCCGAAACATACTCCTCGATGCCGTACCGTGTCAGCGTGCTGGCCCCGCTCTCACCGGTGATCACCGCGGTCACACCCCGCTGCTTCAACCAGCGGAACAAGCGTCGCAGCTCAGCCCTCAGGATGTGCGGATTGGGAAGACCGCTGAACAACGCTTCCAGAGTGTCGAGCACAACACGACGTGCCCCTATCGTGTCGATAGCGTGGCCCAACCGGACGAACAGGCCCTCGAGATCGTACGCTCCCGTCTCCTCGATTTCGCTCCGCTCGATATAGACATGATCCACCACGAGCTTGCCCTCGGCCATCAGCCCCTTGAGATCGAAACCGAGCGAGGCCACGTTCGCGGCCAGATCCTCAACGGTTTCCTCAAACCCCAGGAACACCCCTGGCTCGCTGTACTCGCGTGCGCCGTGCACGAGAAACTCCATGGAGAGGAGCGTCTTGCCACAACCCGCATTCCCGCAGACAAGCGTCGACCGACCAGCAGGCAACCCACCCTGCGTGATCTCGTCGAGTCCACGTATCCCGGTGGGGGACTTGGGCAAGCGGCTGCCAACACCTTCCTCTACACGCCTTTCCAGCTTCATCTGGAGCAGTCTCCCTTCTTTATAGTCCCACTCCGGGCATTACCCCTCCAAGGGAGGATGGTGTTGCACGAAGTTGCAAAGAGCCAGCACAACCACACATTGAGATGATGCTACACGAAAGCATACCCTTGAATCCACCAGGAAGGAACCAACAAAGGAAGACAGAGACGCGCTCGTCACACGATGCGAGAACCGTTGCCCGCGGTTACAGCGGGGGATCCTCCAGCGATGCGTCCAGACTTGCTGCTTCCAGCATCCGAACCGCCGTCGTGAGGTGCCGGTCCGCGTAGAACGGGTTGTCCACAAGACCCTGCGGTACAACGATCCTGGGCTGCAGCGCGAGCAGAATTCCCCCGAGCAGTTGGTCCCTGAGCACCTTCGGAGGATAGACAACCAAGGCGCGATCCTGGTCGTGGACGTCGTAGAACACATCGGCTGCTCGGTTGACCACAATCAGCTTCTCTACAAGGCCCTCATGGTCCCGGAGGGGACGCACGTCGATCAACCAGCGGACACCCTTGAACCCGGCTTCCCGCGCCGCGAGATCGGCGGCCACCATGTCCGAGACGGCGACCTTGGGACGGAACCCGTCCGGTTCCGTGCCCCACACACGAAGGAGCGGCATCCTCGTGATCTGCCCCGCCTCAACCGCCTCGGCCCACCCTCCCTCGCCCCCCGTGAGTTCGGTCAGTGCGTCTTCGATGCTACCCGCTTCAGAGCAGGCAACGACCACTCTATCCCCACGTTCCAGTCCACAAAGCACGTACATCCCCAGGATGGGCGAGCCATGGTCGCTGAAGAAGGCCAGCTTGCCAGGCACTTTCAACGACGATACCTCAAGCGTATGGATCCAGCCATCCAGCTTGGTCGCGTAAGCAGCGTACTGCCTCGAAACTTCCAGAAGTTCGCCGAGGCTAGGCCGGGCCAGGCCGCGCTCCCAACGCGACAGTGTCGTCCAATGGATGCCAAGCTGGTGGGAGAGTTCCCCCTGGCTCATCCCCATGCGATTGCGGATGCTCCGGACCCAACTTCCAAACGCCACACCCTACCTCCTCACTCGGCCTTGACAAGGCCTTCACAGGAGTCATATTATAGTATTTGTGCTATCCGTGGTATAGCATATGCGCTATAATGGCAGCCAGGGAGCCGGTTCATCGGCACAAGCTGGTTCGGAAAGGAGAATAGGATGTCCGGGACCACAATGAAAACGCTCGACAAGATTTCCATCTACATCCCGCAGAAGAAGGCAGAACAAGGCGTGCTGCAGCGACTGCGCGAGCTGGGTGAGAAGAAGGACCGCTCGATCAACTATATGGTCGTCGAAGCCATTCTTCACTACCTGGAGCGCGAAGAGAACAAGGCTTAGTTCTGCCGAGCTAACCTCGCAGCCGGTCGCTTCCGCCTATGCGTCGTGCTCTTGAGGCACTTCAGGGAGCGTTGGCAAGAAGCCGGAGCCAAGAAGGTCTTTGGCTCCGGCTCTCTCTTTCCGAGTGGTGGGCCCGCCTGGAGTCGAACCAGGGACCTCACGCTTATCAGGCGTGCGCTCTAACCGACTGAGCTACGGACCCAAGGTCTCGCCACTATAGCCAGGGGCGCGGCACGATTCAAGGACTGGCACGTTTCCGGCTACAACGCCTTGAGGCCTGTGCCCGTCAGGACAACAACGACGTCCGCACCGGGGGGAATCGCCTTGCGCGCGGTCAGTTCCGCCAGCCCTGCAGTGGCGAGGGCAGACGTGGGTTCAGCCAGGATACCTTCCTCAAGGGCCAGAGCCTCTTGAGCGCTCTTGATCGCCGGCTCGGTGATCGCGACACCGCTCCCTTCCGAAGCACGCACTGCGGCAAGCACCTGTCGTCCCCGTTCCGGGCGGGCAATCGAGGCACCCTCAGCAAGGGTGGGCATGGCCTCGACCTCGACAGGAACGTCCATCCCCTCGTCAAGCGCCCGAACCAACGGTGCGCAGGAGGCGGGCTGCGCGATGTGCAGGTGGGGCGTGACGTACTGCGCTTCCATGCGTGCGAAACCTCGAGCAAGCCCAAGCAACAGACCACCCGCACCCGCCGGGGTGACCAGATGCCAATCATGCGTTCCAGGACGCTCCAGGAGCAGCTCGTTGGCCAGCGTGGTCAACCCTTCGATGAAGTACGGGGACAGGTTGTGGGATGCGTACACCCAACCGTCGGTGCCTCCGCAAGCTTCGCGCACCGCTTCCTCGCAGCGATGGCGAGGGCCCGTCACCACGCTCAGTTGCGCACCGTAAGCTCGGATCTGGGCAAGCTTGCGTGGGGAAGCGTGTTCAGGGACGAAGAGGCGCGCGCGTATCCCCGCCCGCGCAGCGTAGGCCGAGAGCGCCGCACCGGCGTTCCCGGAGGAGTCGTCGGCCACGGCGCGCACGCCCAGAGCCTGGAGCGCCGCAACGAGCACCGCGGCACCGCGATCCTTAAACGATC
>PUMK01000317.1 GCA_003551325.1 Candidatus Acetothermia bacterium
AGCCCTGCCTTGGCATCCGCGATCGCCGAGCATCCAGTGGTTACCACGAGCACGTCGTTCTTGATGAGTTCCTTGGCCATCTCCACATGCGCCCAGTCGTGGGTGATACCCGGATGGTTACAGCCCACCACGCCCGCGGCGCCGCGAAGGCGACCGTCGATGATGGCGTCGTTGAGCGGTCGGTAGGTCGACCGATAGGTACCCCCGAGGAAGCTGAACACCGACTCAGCCGTAAAGCCACCGATCAGGTCCATCCTTTCTTTGGGGATGAACGGGGTTCCCTCGCGCGCTTCGAAGTTCTGCACCGCCCGCCGCACGATCTCCTTGCCCACTTCCATGGCCCGCTCCTCGGAGAACTCGACGTGCTCTGCGCCGGGGATCTTGGCTTTCGGCGAAGTGGTGATGAGCTGTGTGTGGTAATGACGGCTCAGGTCGGCAAGGGACGGCATGATGCACTGGACATCCACCATCATCACATCGACAACACCGGTCATCAGAGCCAACTCCTGCTGCAGGAAGTTGCCCGCGATGGGCACCCCGTGGCGCATCAGGATCTCGTTGGCCGTACAGCAAATCCCGGCAACGTTGATGCCCTTGGCTCCCTTCTCCTTGGCGAACGTTTGGAGTTCAGGGTCATGGGCTGCCGCCACCACCACCTCGGAGAGCGTGGGTTCGTGCCCGTGAACGACGATGTTCACCAAATCCTGGTCCAACACCCCAAGGTTTACCTGAGCCCGCACCGGCGTAGGCGTTCCAAACAGGATATCCTGAAGGTCGGTGGCGATCATCGATCCACCCCATCCATCGGCCAAGGCGCAACGCATACCCTGGCGGATGATGTTCCCGTGCTCGGTATCCACACCCATCGTCGTACGGTGCATGACCTCAACGATCTCTCGGTCGATGCCTCGCGGGATGATGCCGCGCTTTCGCCAGATCGCGACACGTCGCTGGGGAGCGCGCTCGGTCAACGCCAACTCCCCCTCCTGCTGACCAAACTCACCCAAAGCACACTCGGCCACCGCACGCGCCACCTGCGCATCGTCAGCACCATCCACAGCGATTCCGTAATCGGAGGCCACCTGCCGGAGTTTCACCGGGTCCATGACCTTGTAGTCGCCGCCACCTTCCGCTGCCAACAATAGCGCATGGGCCACATCCCGCCCGTGGTCGGAGTGGGCAGCGGCACCGGCGGCGATCATCCGGGCTAGGTTACGGGCCGCGATGGTATCGGCATCGGCACCGCACACACCCATGGGTGACTTCTTGTCGATGATCCGACAGGGCCCCATATGGCAGACACGGCAGCAAAGCCCCTCTGAACCGAACTTGCACTGTGGATGCTGTTGCTCGAACCTGTCCCACGCTGTCTGCCGGTGCTCCTCACAGGCCCTGTTCAGCATGTCCAGCGATGCTCTGTCCACACTTCGCTCCACCTTTGCCTCCTTCACGATGACCCTCGCTTCATCCTAAACGCTCGCAGGTACGCGTCGGAGTAGATCTCTTTGTTCAAGATGAGCTCTGCGGTGGCCACGACATTGAGCAGCACGTCGTCCATCACGTCACAGATCGCGGCATCCAACCCGCGCGCCATCGCCATGGCCACGAATGTGCTTGTGATCAGCTTTTTCTCGGACGTACCCGAGCGAATGTTGGACAACCCTACGGAGATATGCGGGGGCGGATCGGAGAGCATTATGTACTGCGTGATGGCTTCAAGAACGTTGGGCCCTTGTTCCTGCATGTGGCGGACAGGCATGAGGACCGGGTCGAGAAAGATCTGCTCAGGTGCCAACCCGGCATCCGTGGCCACGGCAAAGATCTGGGCTGCGTTCTCCACCCTTCGGTCCACATCCTGCGGGCTGCCGCGCTGGTCCATGGCCACCCCTATCAAACCCGCCCCGTGCTCGGCCGCCAACGGGACCACTTGCTCCAGCTTGCCCGGATCGGCTGTCGTCGAGTTGATGAGGAAGGGTCTGCCGTCTCCAACATCCAAACCTGCCTCGAGCACGGGCACGCGGGTGCTGTCCACACAGATGGGTGTCGAAACAGCTTCTTGGACAACTTCCACCAACCACCGCATATCGGACGGCTCCTTGGACACCGCACCGATGTTCAGGTCGAGGTAGTCCGCACCTTGTGCCGTTTGGCGTCGGGCCCACTCCTGCACCGGCCCCTTCGCTCTCTCCCTCAACGCCTCCGCGATATCCTTGAACCCAGCGTTGATCCGTTCGGCAATGAGGATCATGAGCCACCTCCGTTTGCCATAAGCCGTGCGATTGCCCGTTGGGTAGCACCGACCGCATCTGGATGGCGCATGATCAGCATGTCCGCTCCTGCCAGAAGGTAGGTGTACGCAGTGGCCGCCTCCCACATCGGGCCACGAGCTTCCACCGCACCCCAGCCGGGGAGTTCCTCCTCCGATGCCCGTGCTTCCTTTGCCTTCCACACCTGCGTACCCAGGTCACAGAGAATCGGCATGGCCATTGCCTTGTCACCCTGGAGCGCGGCAATGCGCGAACGCTCCATGATGGAGTAGACGTACTCAATGCCGTAGCCAAGGGCGCCGGTACTGGGATACATGACGAGGTTCTCCATCGGGTAGCCCGCATCCAAAGCCAGGATGTTCACCTGTTTGGCGATGTTGATGTCCACAGGCGACTCAGCAACGATCTTGTGGCCATAGGCTGTTCCCAAAGCGGTCAGCGTCTTGTAGTTGTCCTCGGTAATCGTTCCCAGCAGACAGTTCTCGCCGGCAAGCACCTCGGCCACGGCCGGGAAGACATCGTTGTCCTTATCGACAGTGCCACACCCCCATACGATGAGCGGAACACCCACTGCCTCCAACACCGCGCGCACAGCCTTGACCGCCTCCTGGGGACCCTTATCGGCACCGCCCGGATCGCAACCTTGCAGTCGCAGGGCAATGAGCTGTGCACCGTGTTCGTCCACACACACGCGCGCCCACGCGGCTGGATCATCCATCACCGAGGAGAATGGTGCCTTGACCACATCGGGCCACCCTTCCGGCTGCACATCCCAGACTTCCATCGCCACCACGGGCGGGTGGGGCAGCACACCCTCGAAGTGGTAGAAGGGGAGCGCTGTCGCTCCTCCCACCGTGACCACGGAAGAACGTGTGCCCCCCTCTTCCGGTCCGGCTCCGATCGTCACGGTGTTGATCTGCCCGCTCCAAGCTCGTTTCGCCTCGGGGATCGTCATGCCCTATCAGCCTCCCTGCGTTCCCTGATTCAAGAGCGACTGCAGCACACCCTCGACCGCCCTTCTGGCTGGGGATGCTGCATCGAGTGCGCTCAGTGGCCGCCCCTCTACGGAGAGTTGTGCGACGCCCTCGTCATGAGGTATCGAGCCCGCCAGGGGGATGCCCAACGCGTCCACGGTTTGGGTGAGCGTATCGGGGATCGTTCCCACCACCCCGTTGAGCACCAAGCATTCCCCCTTGACACGGAGCTTCAGCTCACGGGCCAAGCTCAGAATCCGCCCCGCCGACCGGAGCGCCACCGGATTGGGCTGGGCCACCACGACCAACGCGTCCACATCCTGCGTGGTTCGACGTGACAGGTGTTCTAGACCGGCTTCGTTGTCCAGTACAACATAGGCATAGCTGCCCCGAAGCACATCGATGTACTTCCGCAAGATGTGGTTCACCATGCAATAGCACTTCGGACCTTCACCACGGCCCATCACGAGGAGATCGAAACCCTCGGCCTCCACGAGGCACTCGTGCAGACCCTGCTCAAGGTAGCGTTCCTTGGAGGCGCCAGGCGAGAGTTCCGCCACGCGGGTCAACGTGTCCTCCCGAAGCTCGCCGATGCTCGTCGCCTGTTCCGTACCGAGGAGCTCCGCCAGCGTTGCGTTGGGATCAGCGTCCACAGCCAACACGGGTCCGTCTTCCAGGTTCCGCAGCGCGTGGACGAGGAGTGCCGACAGTGTGGACTTTCCTGTTCCTCCTTTGCCAGCAACGGCGATCGTGAAGGGCATCTCAGACCATCGCTCCTCTCAACCTGGGCGTCACATTGGGGAAACGGGTCTCCTCAGTATGCGGTATGAACTTGGCAGACATGAACTCCTCGAAATAGCCCGCATAACTGATGAGATCGAGGTACGTCACGCCTCGAGCCACCTTCTGTGCCTGAGCCATAGCTTCGGTGGACAGCAGCGCAAGCTTGGCACCCATGATGGCTGTGTTTCCCACAAATCGAATCCTTTCCAGTTCAATGTCTGGAAGAAGCCCCAACGTGATGGCCTTCGCCCGATCCAGGTAGTTCCCGAACCCTCCCGCGACAAGGAGCCTATCAACGTCCGGGAAGTCGAGCCCCAAGGATGACAGCAGGATATTTGCCCCCGCGTACACAGCTGCCTTTGCACACAGGAGGTTTTCGATGTCGGCTTGGGTTATGACGAGATCCGCGTCTCCCGCTGCGCGCTCTGCCGGCACAGCCACGAACTCCCACAGACCGTTACGCTCCCGCACCTTGGGCGACGCATCCGGCTTCAGCTGCCCCGAGCGATCGATCACACCCACCTCTACGAGTCCCGCGACAAGGTCGATCAACCCTGAACCACAGATGCCCTTCGGCTTCGTCGCTCCGATGACCTGGACAGCCAGGTGACCTTGTTGGGTGAACGATGCACGCTCGATCGCCCCGTAGGCGGCACGCATGCCACACTGCACGCCACTTCCCTCGAAGGCTGGGCCTGCGGAGGTCGAACAGGCGATCATCCATTCCCGATTGCCCAGCACGACCTCCCCGTTTGTCCCGATGTCCACGAGCATTGTGAGTTCATCGTTTTGGTGAAGGCCCGTCGCCAGCACGCCCGCCGTGATGTCACCACCCACCCACCCCCCAATGCTGGGCAGAGCGTAGAGGAGACCACGCGGGTTGATCTTGATGCCCACCTCGGCAGCCCGCACCGGAGAGGGGCGGGTCGACACAGGCACATACGGGTCCTTGCGCAATCTTGATGGATCCAACCCCAACACGAAATGCTGCATGGCCGTATTTCCAGCACACATCACCGCCGTTACATCCTTAAGGTCCACGGCATTCCTCGTGGCAACGACCGAGATGAGGCGGTTGATGTCCTCGATGACAGCTTCATGCAGCTCCTTCATCCCGCCGTGCTCAGCATGGATGATGCGCCGCGTAACCTCTTCTCCGAAACGGGCTTGTCCGTTGTAACACGCCTCGGCATCGAGGGTCCGAGAGGTAGCCAGATCGACAAGGTGAACAACGACGGTCGACGTACCCACATCAACCGCCACCCCGAGATTGCGCTGATGCTCACCTGGTTCAACCTGCACCAGCTCACGGACCGCTCCACGGGCTGCCAAGGTTGCCGTCACGTCCCAATCGGCACTACGTAGCACATCGGACAACCCCCTCAGCACCTTGAGGCCCATCTGAATGGGCGAACCTTCCGTCTGACGGTGGATCACCCGCAATAGGCGTTCCTGGTCGGCCAGGTTGTCCTCCAGTGACGGCGGAGGCGGCTTCACGAACACCTTGTTGACCAGGGGTTCATGGCGGAACGATGTCCCCTCACCGTCCGCAGGGAGGAGGGCCCGGAATCTCTGGGCATCCTCGTCGAGTAGGATCTGCCCTC
>PUMK01000073.1 GCA_003551325.1 Candidatus Acetothermia bacterium
CCTTGGCCATCCGGATTCACGTGGTTGAAGAACGCCCTCCTGCCCATGTCAAGCGCGTGCGATCGGGCCGCCCCGCCCAGGGTATCGCTCCATGCGTACAGGTGGAGTCCGTGCGCTTGCCGCTCTTGGTTTGTCATGCGGTAGACCTGCATCTCAAGTTCTGAGCCGGCAGTGGGCGCAAGGGTCCCTGCGGTCAACTCGACGAGCTTCTCGGGAGAGCGCTCACGAATCAGGTGAACGGGGCCACCGTCGTTTCGGATCTCGAAGCGCCGGTCGGCCAGCAAGACCGTACCAGCAACTGTATGGTCATCGAACGCAAGAACGACCCTGCCTCCGCCATGGCTGTCCACCAATCCCAACCACAACCACCCCTCGGAGACGCTCGGTGCGACTTCTTCCAAGAAAGCCCGGACAATCACGTCGTCGAACAGATTGAGCAGAACCACGGGTGCAGCCTTAGGATGACCGTCGGGTTGGAGCACGCGCAACTGCTCAAGGTCCACGTACACAGAACGGTATCGCTCCACACCTTCGACACCCATGGCCGCAACCTCGGAAAGGCACACCTCGGCACTGCGGAACACGAATGGCTGAGCATCCGAGAGCTGCCCGGCAAGGCCCACCGTGGCCCAGAACACACACAGCAGCCATGCCCTCTGCCTGCTCACCTTAATCCCCCCTTGCCACAGATATCCCACGCATAGGGTTGGCGGAAGCCCCTGTGGCGTGCCTACGATGCCCACCACAGAGGCCTCTTGCAAGGAGGAGCACCAGCACGTCCGTTCCACAAACGCATAGCGTTCCCCGTTTGTGTTGCTTTGCTTGCACGGATTGCTGTCCCCCCGGAGAGTGAGACGGCCCCCACGGCATCGGCAAGCCTCCGCACGCCCACTGAGTGTCCCATGCTCTCCCGAAGCTTGAAAGGGCAAGGTTCGAGAGTCCGGTCGCACTGGAGGCTATCGCGCCGGGGAGCTGCCCGGCTGCCCAGATCGAGCCGGAGCATCCACGATCGTGAGCCGCACACCCACTCTCGGCGATCCATTCGTCCTCAGTCGGTCCGTGGTCTTTCCCAAAGCATCCTGAGATAGTATGGTAAGGGGGTAATAGAGCCTCTCGCTGGCGCCCGCTCTGGACGCCCTCTTGTTCTCGGTCTCCCCTGTCTCCCCCAGCGAAGAGTAAGGAGGGTAGGCAATGTACTGCCCGAGGGATGTGGCGGAGGAAGGAGGGCGTTCAGGATGAGGAGGGATTGCTGGGTAGTCGCTATCGCGGTGCTGTTGGGTACGTTGGGGTTGCTCCCCGGAGCAGTAGCTTTGGGAAGCACGATCACCGTACAGCCGGGCGAATCCATCCAGGCGGCCATTGATGAGGCTCCTGAAGGCGGGGTGGTCTGGCTGGCTGTGGGGGAGTGGGAGGAGGACATTGTCATCAGGAAGAACCTCACGCTGCGCGGGGAAGGTCCCGACAACAGTGTCATCAGAGTGACGGAAGCAGGGGCGGGAGCGACGGTGATCATCGCGCCCACTGGGGCGGACCCTGTCTGGGTTGTGATGACCGATCTTGCGGTACATGGGAAGGCGAATGCGGCTGGCATTGCGGCGATGCGGACGGCTCAGCTCGCGATAAGCGACTGCACCATTTCCGGGAGCGAATTCGGCCTCATGCTCATCGACTCGGCCCAACTCACCATGAGTGGTTGCACCCTCCGGGACAACTTGTTAGCGGGAATAGCACTGTGGGATCAGGCTCAGGGAACGATCACCGACTGCACGATCTCGGGGAGTCCGAGTGGCATCGCCCTCGGCGATGCTGCCAAGGCAACGGTTGAGGACAACCGCGTCATCGATAACGAGGTAGGCGTTCTTCTCATCGATGACACTGCGGAGGTCTCGGGCAGCGGGAACTTGATTCCAGGACCTGGAGAAGCCGACGGCAACACGCTTGCCGCCTTCGATCCCGCTGACCTGGGGTTCCTTGTGGAACCTCGGGTGGACCCTGCCCCGCCGACCGCGCAGCCAGGTTGGAGGGGGGTGCGCGCGGGGGATCTCTGCCTGACGGTGCCTGAGGATTGGTCCGACTTCACCGAGGAATTCAGGCGGGATGTAGGCGAGCTGGACAGCGACGAGGGCGAGATTCTGGCAGCTTGGGAAGGTGATGCAATCGAGTCCAGAGTGGCGATCATGCGCGTGTCCTCAGAGGGACGCGAGGAACTCAAGAGTCTTCCGGAGGAAGATGGCGGAAAGCTCATCGTGGAAGGGCCGTACGATCTGGCAGGTCGGCCCGGAGGACAGTTGCTGTTCTCCTTCCCCGACGTCAACGGCGAGGGACGCGGCTGGCTCGTGTGGCAGGAGGCTCCTGGCCCTGGTGGGTTCTACCTCATGGTCATGGCCTACTACTGGGCGAAAGATGAACCCGTCTTGCAGGAGACCCTGGCTTCAATCGGCGTGTGCGAGGACGTGGCAACCGTGCCCGACGTGCCGATATCTCCTGAGGTACCGGACGATGTGCAACACGACAGCTTTGAACTTGTAAGCGAGGGTGGTGTAGGACGGGCAAACATCGGAGCAGGTCATCGCTATGCACGATCCTTTACACCACTCGTTATCATTGATACGATTCATGCAATGGGCGGTGCTTTACCCCTGCGTGACTCGCCGGACGTTCTCGCCGCCTTTTCCGGTCGATTCAGCGGCCCCGTGCCGGCACCTGATCCCATCAACGTGGTGGAGCTAACGGTGGAAAGATTCGACATAGGGGGACGCCTCACCACAGACGACTTTTCCAATCACGGTGAAGTGGTCGGGAAAGGAAACCTTTCCATGGCCTTTAATGTAGAGTTGACGCGGGTTTTCGTCAACGAGGAATATGTGGAAAACATCACCTACAGGCTGGACAGCGCATTTGACATTGTAACCGATAGGGCTTGGTTCCCTCTTGATGAGAACGTCGTCGTCATAAAGCTTGAAGCTGTGCCCGTTGTTGCCGAAGGCACCGAAGATGTCGCCGGGGATAAGGGGCCGGAGAGAAGAGAGGTCAGCGAGCAATACACCATCAGTACTGAAGTGTTCTTCCGGGTAGACGCCGGCCGTACCATCGAAGAAGGCACAAGACCCGTTGTTGATGCTCCGACAGCGGGTACCGCGGATGAAGCAGCGCAGCGCTTAGAACGTGCGCTCCGGGCGGGCGACGCCGACGCCGTGGTCGCGCTCTTCCACCCTGAGATCCGGGATGCGGCGCGAGAGGGTTACGAGGAAGCCCTGGCCGAACTCGGGGAGGCGACGGTCAGAGAAGAGCTGCGGCTGGTTGGTGAGGGGTTCTCCGACCGCAGCATCTGGTCTCAGGACGAAAGCCGGGTGGTCTACGAGTTTCCAACGTATTACGGATCCGAAAGAATGGAGTTCCGCTTGCTGGATGGGAACTGGTGGTTGTGGGACTAATACACCGTTATGAGGCAGCGCCAGGCACAACTGGGGTGCAAGAAGGCAGCCAACACGGACCCTATATCCGGGAACAGTTCTGTGCCTTTGCCAGGGAGGAAAGGGTGGAGGCCTGTGACAATGTATGGAACAGCGGAATGGCCTCCTGGACACCGGCCTGGGAAGTAGCCGGTCCTATGCCGCAGCAACCGGGGGGAGACCGCGGGGAGGACGAAGCGCCTTCGCCCATGCCCGGCGGCAGCCCCGCCCCAAGTGGACGGTTTCCGTCGGAATCACCGGACGTTTTCGCTCGGAATCCATGGACGGCTTCCGTCGGATTACGCAATGTGGAGTTCTTCGAGGAGTGCCGACGGGCGGATGTGTGTAGGTGGTCGAGCTAAGCTACGTTCTACGCATCGCAGGTGACCTCAAGCGGGGGTCGAAAGCTGCCCAGTTATGGCGTACCAGACTGTCAGGTCCAGCGGTCCTCGTACCAAGAATCCTGGAGCCGTCTATGCGTCTTGCACGCACTGCTCGGAAAGTGGGCCAACCACTTGGTCCACTTTGCGAACGTTGCCAACACTCCACGACTGGGAGTGACTTCGCTCCCGCTGGATCATCATCCATGGCAGCGGCCGTCGCGAACACGCGCTCACCCTTCGCCTCTACTCCAGGTTTCGAACCTCGAATGGCGTTGAAGGAGGTGGGATTCTCACAAGTGAGGCTGTATGGGACTTTGGAAGCCGACTGGTCCTCCTGTCAACATACTGCCTTTCTGCGGAACCACTTTAAGGTTTGGCCCTCCAGTGCTCTTGGCCATGACGAAGCTCCAAGAATCGTCCACTCGGGCGTGGCGAAGCGGGCGATGTGAGCTACAAGGCTCGAGAACGATGGTGGGTGGGGCAGGTGCTGTGAGCCGCCCCACTCGCCATGTTAGAGCTGGAGAACAGCGATGAGGTAGGACTTTGGGGAGGGAACGAGGTCCCCCTTCGCAACAACCATCTCGACCCTACGCCCAGCTCTCGGACGACGTAGGACATCCAGAGGCTCGTCAAGCGTGGCGCAGAAGTCGAGTAAGGCCGATAAGGGCGGACTGCGGAGTGAGCTTGAGCCGGTCTGCTGATTACCTTGACGCTCGTTACCATTACCTGGCACGTAAGTCTTGACCTCCTCTCGTTCCCGATCCTGGCCCTCAGGTCGAGCCGATCCCGAACAACCCGATGAGGAATCCGCTGGTTCCCGTTGACATGGCCGGGGTTCTCGCCTAACCTTACAAGTAAGTCGGATAGGAGGTCGTCATGGGGCATGCTGCTACCACCACGCTGTCCTCGAAGGGGCAGGTCGTGATTCCGGAGGAGATCCGATCCAAGCTGGGCCTGAAGGCAGGCACGCAGTTCGTGGTGCTCGCCGAGGGTGACGTCGTGATCTTCAAGGTGCTCGATCCACCGAAGATGGGCGAGTTCGACACGCTGGTGAGGCGCGCTCGACAGGCTGCGAAGCAGGCAGGGCGAAGCAAGCGGGATGTGGACGCGGCGATCGCCAAGGCTCGAGGAGCTAGGTGAAGGCGGTACTCGACACGAACGTTGTGGTGTCTGGTGTCTTCTTCGGAGGGTTGCCTGGTCAGCTGCTGTCGGCTTGGGCCAAGGGAGCGTTTCACTTGGTCATGTCGGAAGAGATCTTCGAGGAGTACCGACGGGTAGGCGAGGAGTTCAGCCGTGGTCATCACGAGCTCGAACACGCATGGAAGGCTGTTATCAACTTGATCGCAGTACACAGCAGCTTTGTCACTGCCCCCTCGCTTGGTGAGCAGGTCAGCGATGATCCGGACGACGACAAGTTTCTTGCTTGCGCTTGGGTATCTGGGAGCGAAGTGGTCGTCTCCGGAGATCGGCACCTTCTGGCCATGTCCGGATGGAACGGGATCGAGGTCCTCAGGCCGAGGCAGTTCTACGACCTTCACCTGAAGCGGTCTTGACGCTGGAGCACCCCCCAAGCGCGGGGGGATATGCTGATCTGACAAAGCGTGCGTACTACTCGTATCGTAGCATGTGAACTAAACTGTCATGCATTGGAGTTTGTACCGTAACCAAGGAGCGTAGGATGGCTCACGCTTCCGGGACGAAAATAGACCGCCTACTGCAGAGATGGCCGCGGGGCACAGTGGCCACACAAGCCTGGCTTGCCGCGCAAGGGGTCTCAAGCGATCTGGCACG
>PUMK01000108.1 GCA_003551325.1 Candidatus Acetothermia bacterium
AGCGTATGGCGGGTTGGTCTTTCCCCTTGCGCTGTTCATCGAGGCGCCGATCATCATGCTGTTGGCGGCGTCAACCACGCTAAGCCGCGATCAGCAGGCCTATCGGAAGCTGCGCCGCTACACGCACACCCTTAGTGCCTCGTTGACCCTGTTGCACGTCCTGATTGCGTTCACGCCGCTCTACTACCTCGTGGCCCGGGGAGCCATTGGTGCTCCGGAAGCGATCGTGGAGCCGGGGCGCCTGGGCCTGATGATCATGCTACCGTGGACATGGTCGATCGGCTTCCGCAGGTTCAACCAGGGCGTGCTCATCCGCTGTGGGCACTCCATGTCGGTGGGTGTCGGTACGGGCATCCGTCTCGTCGCTAACTTTGGGACGCTGGCCATCGGTTATCGCCTTGGCCTCCCGGGGATCGTGGTGGCCGCCACCGCGACGGCGGCGGGGGTTATGGCCGAAGCGTTGTTCGTGGGGATCAGGGTGCGCCCGCTGATCCACGGCAAGCTGCCCCAGGAGGTTCGCGGTGCGCCGTTGGTCTTTCGAGACTTCCTCCGCTTCTATCTGCCCTTGTCGCTGACGCCGCTGATCTTCCTCCTCTCCCGCCCCATCGGTAGCGCTGCGATCAGTCGGATGCCTGATCCTATCGATGCACTGGCCGTGTGGCCCGTACTCACCGGTGTGGTGTTCCTGGTACGCAGCGCGGGGATGGCCTACAACGAAGTGGCTGTAGCGATGCTCGATCGACAGGGCTCCTGGCCAGCCATCAAGCGCTTCGCCTGGCTTCTCAGTCTGCTCAGCAGTGTGTTGATCGTTGTGCTTGCCTTTACGCCATCCGGCAGGCTGTGGATGGAACGGGTGGCGGGATTGTCGCCAAGGTTGGCGGCCCTGGGGGCAGATGGCCTGTGGCTTGCGCTACTGCTCCCCGCACTGACGGTCCTGCAGAACTGGCTGCAGGGTGTTGTTCTGTACAGTCGTCGCACACGGGCGATCACCGAGGCTGTGGGGTTGTTCTTCCTGTTCAACGTGGCGATTCTCCTCGGAGGTGTTCTATGGGCTGGCGTCTCGGGCTTGTTCGTGGCGCTGGTGGCGATGACGCTGGGCGAACTGGTCCGTACGGCGTGGCTTGCCTACCGTAGCCGGAGTGTCCGCAGCGAACTTCAAATCCGTGATTCCTGAAGATGTGTCTGACGCTTGCGCATCAGCGTTCGATGCCTTCTGCCATTGCCCCGGATGTACACATCGGTAGCTTAGCGTAGAGTATTGGGGGCGGATGCCCAAGAGCGTTGTCAGTGGCCATGTGGGAAAGGAGGACCACGTTGAGCGGAACTGTGCACGTTGTGGTGGGCGCGCAGTACGGTGATGAGGGAAAGGGCAAGGTAGCAGCGTTCCTTACGATGGAGCGCACAATCGGCAGTGCCGTGCGGTGCGGTGTGGGACCGAACGCAGGGCACGGACTGTGCGTTACGCTGCCCAAGGGTACGCGTGAGGTAGAGTGCCGTCATGTCCCGTGCGGTTTCGTGAGCCCTGACACCTCGCTCTATGTGGCCCCCGGAACCGCTGTGGATCCGGTGGTACTGAGGAAGGAACTCAACGCGCTCGACAAGCTGGGTCCCGACGTCCGAGGTCGTCTCAGGATCGACGCGCGGTGCCCGATCATCGAGACGCGGCATAGAGAGGCAGAAACGGGGGGCAGCTATCTCCATACCCAGATCGGATCCATGGTGTCCGGCTGTGGGCCACTCAACGCTGAGCGCGCTCTGCGCGATGGGGATGTCCGTTTCGCTAGCCAGATCGAAGAGCTCTCTCCCTATGTGACCGAAGGCGTGCCGAGGTTGCTCGTCGATGAGCTTCGGGCGGGCAGGGACGTGCTCTTGGAGGGTACCCAGGGGTTTGGGCTGTCGTTGGTCCATGGAACCTACCCCTACGTAACGAGCAAGGACACCACCGCCTCCCAGTGTCTCACCGACGCCGGACTCGGACCCGCGTGGAAGATTGACGTCATCGTTTGTGTGAAGCCCTACACCACGCGTGCCGGAACAGGACCGCTGACCGGAGAGGGTGACCCGACGGTGAAGGATGTCCGCGAGCGAGAGATTCGGCCTGGGGTTGTCGTCGGTGAACACCGTCGCGTTGGGGTGTTCGATCCGGACTTGGTCTCACGGGCTCTGACCGTGAACAGTGCCACGGGGATCGCTGTCACGAATCTCGATAGAATACGGCCCGAAGATCATGGCAAGATCCGACGTGTTGATCTCTCCCCACCTTCCAGGGAGTTCCTCGATGGGCTCGAGCATCGCTATGGGATACCGGTAGTGCTCGTCTCCACAGGCGCGGAACTGCGTCACACATTCGTCTGCAGGTGAAGGAAGAGGTGTGATGAGAGCCTATCGGAAGGAGCTATGGATGGAGGTCCCTGCGCGTCGTGGTTTCGTCAACATCACGCCTCGGGTGTCCGAGGCGATCGATGAAAGCGGGGTCGCGGAAGGCTTGTGCCTGGTCAACGCGATGCACATCACGGCCAGCGTGTTCATCAACGACGACGAAACGGGTCTCCACGGAGACTACGAGCAGTGGTTGGAGCGTCTGGCCCCCCATGAGCCGGTTGACGCCTATGCCCATAACCGGACCGGAGAGGATAACGCAGATGCACACCTCAAGCGCCAGATCATGGGCCGAGAGGTGGTTGTGGCCGTGACCGCGGGGAAGCTGGACTTAGGGCCTTGGGAGCAGATCTTCTACGGGGAGTTCGACGGTCGCCGCCGCAAGCGCGTACTTATCAAGGTCATCGGTGCATAGAGCGTGCTCCGTCAGCGTTCCTCCAGAGCCGCACGTGGTACGCCGGAGTCTGACGAAACCTCCTCGGGGTGTAGGGTCTGCTTTGTGTGCCCTCAGGGTTTGCGCCTAGCCGTTTGCGCCAAAGTGACTGCCAGGGGCCACACCTTCTGGTCAACGGGACTTGCTTCCTCAGCAGAGGAAAGGGGGGTTCGGGGGGTTGTGTGCCTCTCGCACTCTAGCTAAGCTAGGGATGCCCTAGGGCGTAGCCAAGCGGTAAGGCAGCGGGCTTTGGACCCGTGATCGGAGGTTCGAATCCTCCCGCCCTAGCCACCGCTGAAAAGACCTTCTATTCTGCACTACAGCGATTAGGGGTTCAGAGGATTCGAACTGGTGGACTGCCAGGTGTGAACAGACGTTGGCCGATTCTCCCTTCCGGTACAGCTTTCTGCGCCCGTGCAGCTCCCCCGAGCCGTGGACTACCTGTCCATCGACCCCGCCCTACTCCCCCACCTCTGGGGATTAGCTCACGCCTAACCTCGCCATTCCATCCGCCCAAGCAGATCGCCCTCCGGCAATCCCGGGGCGGCTCACTCGTGCTCTAAGCAATACACTGTTATGAGTCTGCGTGAACTGTCGGGGTACTTCTGCATGATCGCAAAGTCATGGTCCTTCAGCCAGACCTAGGTTTTCACGGTTCCGTCTCCCCCAAGGTGATCCCAATCCAGCACCCCAGAGCTTCCCGGCTCAACGACAGCCTTGCCCAAGCATACGGGAAGCTTGACCAGAAGAATGTCACGGCTTGGCTTGATGTTCGGAATCACGCTGCGCATGGGGAGCACGATGCATATACTGCCGTACAGGTGGGCCTTTCCATCGATGCAGTCCGCGATTTCACAACACGTCATGCTCTGTGAAGCCAGTACCCCCTCACCCAATCCTATACCGATGCCGCTCCCGCCTCTGGAAGGTGTCGTGGATGAGGTGCGAGAGTTCCTGTCCGCTGGCCGGCCAGTGGAACAGCCGCCTGGGCGTGTCTCAGAGCTCACGAGCCTAGGAGGGCTTGTCCACTGCGGAACCAGCGGCGGCGCGGATCCTGGGGGCCAGAACCGATGGCTACCGTCAGCCCGCGCTCGGCAAGGCGGGCCAGTCGGTGCTGCGTCGCCCGCTTGGTGAGGCCGACCTGCGCGGAGACCTCGGCGGTGGAACGTCCATCCGGCGTGTCGAGGAACGCCAGGATCTCCTGTTCAACGGGATCGGTCACGGGAGCTGTAGCGGGCACAGCTCGCAGGACCACCCGGAACCGAAGCCCGACCTCGGCCAGCTCAGGGGGCGGTAGTCCTGCGGCAGCACAGGCAGCGCTCATCCGCTGGATCCCGCTGCCCCACTGTTCGATGAACCCCAACTCCTTGAACACCCTCCCGAGCACCCGGTTGCGCAGCCGCGAGATTCCCTCCCGCAGTTCCTCGATGGTCAGCCCAGGGAGGAGGATCCCTGGATTCTCGACCTCAACTCGATCGTCGAACACGGCCGCGCGGATGGGTGCCCCGCGCTGGGCGTAGTCCGCGTGGACGACGGCGTTGACCAGCGCCTCGCGCAGGGCTGCAGGGGGAACGGCTGGCAGATCGCGCCGCTTGAGTTGTGTGATCTCCGTTCCCATCCGGGTGTTGCGCTCCACGAAGGCGATCGCGGCTTCGATGGCGTGCACCGGGTACTCACGGTACTCCGCACGATCTTGGAATCTGCTGCGGTCTGTACCGGCGAAGCATGCGGCCTGGATCCAGGCATCCGGCAAGTGTGCAAGCCGATTCCGGCCGAAGAGGATGATGCCCCCCATGGTGGGGACGCTTCGGCCCTGGTGCTCGACGACGAGGCCCAGACTTACAAGGTCTCTGCGACGCAGCCGCCTGAGCTGCGAGAAGCACTGCGAAACTGCTGCGAAGTCGATCTCTTCGGAGCTCAGCTCGGGCACAGGTTGTTCGTCGAAGCTCTCTTGTGATGTGCTGCGGCGCAATTCGGCGATCAGAGCTGCGTCTGCTTGGCGGTTGGTCGAGCCGAGGCGCACATAGGTGCCCCGCTCCGGTCCGACGGCCTTCAGGTAGTGAGGGCGCAACGCGCTCGGATGGACCTCCACCACGACGAGGTGCGCGCTGCGCCAAGACACGATCTCGATCTCGGGGAGCAAGGTAGGCCTGATCGAGTCTGCCACGAGGTTCGCGATGCGCCGCTCGAGCGCCAGCGGATCATCAACACCGATGATGTGCCGTGTGGCGTCTTCGATGCCGATGATCAGTCTGCCCCCTGCCGAGTTGGCGAAGGCCACCAGCGTGCGCAGAGCCGGCTCTGGCGAAGAAAGATCCCGCTTGAGCTCAAGGGTCTTGCCTTCCGGCACACGCAGTATCTGCTCAAGGCTCATGCTGCGAAGTGTACTCCGAAGCGATGGCGCGGTCGAGCCTTCGCAGTATCCCCCAGCCCTCAAGAAGGGGGCATACACGCCTCAAGGGAAGCACTGTCTCCGGGGCATCGGCCGGCGTTCCGGCTTCTGTGTGTGTCGAGATGATGCTGTGTGCAGGCCCCGAGCCGTTCAGTTTGACGATCGCTCGCTGCCACCGGTTGAGGCAGCCAACGGATCACCCCAGTCCTGGGGGAAGCACGAGCCTTCGAATCCAGGACTCCGCGTCTGAGATCGCCGACATGGGCCTGGTCAGCCCAGGACCATGAGGTTCAAGCCCGCGAAGTAGCCCCTGTAGAACCCTCGATCCCTCGTGAGGAGCCTGTCTGCGCGGTCGAGTGCGTGTCCGCCGATCAAGAAGTCGCTCAGGATGTGCTGGCGAAC
>PUMK01000183.1 GCA_003551325.1 Candidatus Acetothermia bacterium
AGTGATTGTCTGTCACAGCAACGTAGAACTTCACCAAATGCTTCCTCTCCGAGACTGCCGAACCTGGCCCACTCTAGCGATCTGGCGTCTTCAGGGGCAAATGGAAGAAGCCTTGGTGTGATGACGTCTCGGAGTCCGCCGCGCAGCATCCTTGTCGGCGTGGCCGGATCTCTGCTATGGTTCTCAGTGCAATAGAGGAGTTTGTGGGGGCGGGTCTTGCACACGAGAGCAGAACAGCGCTAGGCTGCCCTGGTTCAAAACGTGAGCGGAGTAGGTCCAGTAGCATGACGAGTCTGAGAGGGAGTTGAGCGCTAGATGGATGTTGTTGCCCTTCGGGACAGTATTGTAGGTTCCTACGGCGAGTATGTCCGAAGCTTCCTGAATTTCGCTGATGAGAGGCTGGAAGAGTTCGTCAGATCCGAGGTCCTTGAGGACGGACGGCTTTGGCCCGAGCCGCTGGTCGAACTGAGTCCGAAGTACGCCATGGGCCCCACGGTGGCTGACCTCGTAGCCGAGGGCAAGCTTCATCCCATGTGCCGGCAGATCTTCGTTGACCATCGATCTCCAGAACGGAGCACCATACAACTCTACAAGCATCAGTACGAGGCCGTCCTCCGAGGACTGGAGGGCAGCCCATTCGTGGTGACGAGCGGAACCGGTTCTGGCAAGAGCCTCACCTACTGGATTCCGATCTTCGATCATATCCTCAAGAACGAACCGGAGCGTGCCACACCGCGGGCGATCCTCATCTACCCAACGAACGCGCTGGTCAACTCTCAGCTGGCGACGCTTCAGGGATTCAAAGAGCGCTTCGGACCGGGGTTCCCGATCCGCTACGCCCGTTACACGGGGCAGGAGAGCTTCCAGAAGAAAGAGGAGATTCGGCAGAACCCACCTCACATCCTGCTTACGAACTACGTCATGCTCGAGCTCATGATGTCTCGCCCCGGTGAGCAGCACTTCACCGACCGAGCATTCTCAGAGCTTGGGTTCTTGGTGTTGGACGAACTGCATACGCACCGCGGGCGGCGCGGGGCTGACGTGGCCATGCTGGTGCGACGCCTCCGTGAGCGCTGTGGGAATCCCAATCTCCTTTGTATAGGCACCAGCGCCACCATGGTAACGGAAGGCGGCGCAGTATCCCGACGGGAAGCCGTCGCCGAAGTGGCCAGTCGGTTGTTCGGAGCGGATGTGCCGCCGGAGAACGTTATTGAGGAGGAAGTACGCCGTGCTCACACCGAACCCCCTGGTGGGCAAGAGCTGCGCCGGAGTGTGTTCAAGCTGGCCAGCCAAACCAGCGAGGGGGACGGACAGCTTGTTGCGGCGTGGCTAGAGCACCGCTTTGGTGTTCATGTCGAGGGAACGGTCCTCCGCAAGGCCAAACCGTTCACCGTTGGGGACGCGGCGAGGGCGCTGGCAGAGGAGACCGCTGTCCCAGTTAAGACATGTGAGATCGCGCTCCGTGAGGGGCTTCGGTCCGCCTACGGAGAGGGTTCGGAAGGGGAAAGACTAGGAGTTCGACTTCATCAGTTCTTCTCGCAAGGTGGCGACGTTCACGCGACGCTGGAGCCACCGGCGGAGCGCAGTTTTACTGTCGAAGGGCAGGTCTACGCTGATAGGGAGGACGACCGCTTGTACTTTCCGTTGCGCTTCTGCCGCGAGTGCGGCCAGGAGTACTACGCGGTGGAGTACGAGCCGGAGGCCGGCAGGGTACGGCCCTCTCTGCCGGGACCGCTGGAGGACGACGAAGAGGCCGGTGAGGCAGGCCTCAGGACCGAGGGGTATCTGCTTGTCGATGAGCAAGGCCTGTGGAAGGGGAACGTCGAGGACCTCCCCGAGGGCTGGCTCTCCCGCGGCCGGGTCAAACGGGACTTCAAAGACCACGTCCCACAGAAGCTCCACCTGGATCCGGAAGGTATACAGCGTGATTCCGAGGAGGAATCCGGCGTGCGCTGCTGGTTCCTGCGCAAGCCGTTCCTCTTCTGCCCACGGTGTGGGGTCGTTTACACGAAGCGAGCACAGAGCGATTTCCGCAAACTGGCCAGCCTATCAAGCGAGGGGCGGAGTACAGCCACCACGCTGCTGGCTCTGGCGACCATCACGGACATGCGTCGACGCACGCTCGACCAGACACTGGCCAAGCTCCTCAGCTTCACCGACAACCGGCAGGATGCCTCACTTCAAGCGGGGCACTTCAACGACTTCGTTCAGGTGGCGCTCCTCCGTGCAGCCCTGCTCAAAGCGATGGAGCGGCACGGCCCGCTCGACCATACAAACGTCGCGACGAAGGTGGAGGAGGAACTGGCTCTCGATCAGAAACTTTTCGCCCGCGAGCCAGGGATGTTCGCCGACCACGAGCGGCGCAACCGCGAGGCGTTCAGCGAGGTTATCGAGTACCGACTGTATGAGGACCTGCGGCGGGGCTGGCGGATCGTTCAGCCCAACCTCGAGCAATGTGGTCTCCTGCGTATTGACTATCGAGGCTTGAGCGAGGTGTGCCATGAGGAGGCGGCCTGGCGGGGCTATCCGGTGCTGGAGGACGCCGCGCCCGAGAAGCGCGAGCAGGTCCTCAGGGCGATGCTAAACCACATGCGGCGCAACCTGGCGATCAACGCGCTGCCCCTCGACCCGCATCGGCAAGGCGAACTCCTGCGCAAGGCCCGCGGTGCCCTTACGGACCTGTGGGCGTTCGATGAACAGGAACGGCTGGAGAGGAGCGGGTACTACCTCTCGCCCGAGCATAGGGCGGCCGAACATGGAGGGTTGAGTCTCTCGGCGAGGAGCGCCCTGGGCCGATACCTGCGAGACAGGAAGACATGGAACATCGCTGAGGATGTACCCCCCGAGCGGTATCTGGAGATGATGGAGGGCCTGATCGCGGCCCTGCGCGGCGGCGGGCTCTTGGTTGGCACGGAAGAACGCGGTGTGGAGAGGCTGCAGCTCAGGGCGGACTGTCTCCTCTGGTGTCGTGGTACGGGTGCCGCTCCGGAACCGGATCCCGTGCGTTCGCGCTGGCTTCCCGGTGGCGGCGCCGTGGAGCACCAACGCAGAACCAATCCCTTCTTCTACGACTTCTACACTCGGGTCGCACACGAACTCAAGGGGATCCAAGGACATGAACACACCGCGCAGGTGGAGTACGAAGATCGTCTGAAAAGGGAGAAGGAGTTCGAGTCCGGCAAGGCGGCGTTCCTTGCTTGCACCCCCACGATGGAACTGGGCATCGACATCGGGGATCTGGGCGTTGTGCATATGCGGAATGCGCCGCCGACGCCGGCGAACTACGCCCAACGCAGCGGTCGGGCAGGCAGAAGCGGTCAGGGCGCGCTCGTTTTGACCTACTGCGCTACCGGGAGCGGGCACGACCAGTATTACTTCCGCCGCCGGGAGCAGCTTGCGGCCGGTGCGGTGGCTGCGCCGAAGCTGGACTTGACCAACGAGGAACTTCTCCGGAGCCATCTTCATGCCATGTGGTTGGCCAAGACCGGAGCTGACCTGGGCCAGTCGGTCTTGGAGATTCTTGAGGTGCGGGAGGAGGACTGTCCTTTGCAGGACGAGCTCCGTGAGCGGCTGAGCTTGTCGCGGGCACGGATGGACGAACTGTGCGAGGAAGCCGAGCATGCCTTGAGCGCATTCAACGGCGCCTTGGTCGAGACGCCGTGGTTCAGCCGTGAGTGGATCGAGACGGTGTTGAGGGGTGCCCTTCACGACTTCGACCGCGCGTTCGATCGCTGGCGCGAGCTCTATGCTGTGGCCCAGGCCCAGCGCGAGACAGCCCACGATCGTCTGCGGGTTCCCTCCCGCGATCGCCGCGAACGCGAGGAAGCTGAGCGCTTGAGAAATGAAGCCGAGCGCCAGATCAACGCCCTGTGCGGCGGCGACCGGATACGTGAGGACTCGGAGTTCTATCCCTATCGCTATCTTGCCAGTGAAGGCTTCCTCCCTGGCTACAACTTCCCCCGCCTTCCGGTTCGTGCCTATCTGCCCCGCGGACAAGGCAGGTACCTGGCGCGCCCTCGCTTCCTGGCGATCACCGAATACGCGCCGGCAAACCGACTGTATCACGACGGAGTCAAGTTCCAGGTCCGGCGGTCCTTCCTCCCCCCAGGTATTGACAAGCCTGATTTCCCAAGGGGTAAGGCATGCAACCAGTGCGGAGCGCTCTACCTGGGCACCGAGGTCGCGCTCGATGTCTGTGAACAGTGCGGGCAGCTGTTGACCGGCGGTCACGTAGAGTTCTTGCCTGTGCTGCTGGAGATGCCCACCATGGGCACAGTCCGCCGCGAGCGGATCACCTGTGACGAGGAAGAGCGGCTGCGCCGGGGCTACCGGTGCACCACCCATGTGCCCGGGAGTGCTGGAGGGGGCGCGTCAGAGCAGTGGATCGCAGACGCCTCGGAGGGTGAGGCCGGCGATGCGCTCTTGGAACTGCGGTACCTGCCCGCGACGACGCTGACGTCGATCAACCACGGATGGCGGGGTGGGAAGAACGCAGGGTTCACCCTGGATTTGGACCGAGGAAGATGGGTAGAGCAGAGTGCCGAGCAAGTGGAGACTGGAGCAGAGGGGCGACTTGTCCACAGTGTGCGTCTCCTGGTGCAGGAGACTCGCAACGCGTTGCTCCTGATCCCCTGCGACCCCGAGCTCGCCCAACAGGGTGCCTTGGCCTCCGTGCAGCACGCCCTTGAGCGCGGGATCGAGGCGGTCTACCAGATCGAACACCAAGAGCTCCAGGGAGAACGGCTTGGCCAGGGCGACAACCGGCGCATTCTCCTTTGGGAGGCGGCGGAAGGCGGAGTAGGGGTGCTCAAGTCCCTCGTTGAGGAACCTGGCGCCTTGGCCCGAGTGGCCCGGGAGGCACTGGAGATCTGTCACTTCGATCCCGCTACGGGCGAAGACCGTGCGCTGGAAGACGATTGTGCTCGGGCCTGCTACGAGTGTCTTCTTTCCTACACGAACCAGCCGGACCACCTGCGGCTGGACCGGCACCTAGCGCTCCCTTGGCTGCGGCGCCTTGCCGGCTGCACGGTGTACGAGCGCACGGAAGGTCGAAGCTACGAGGAGCATTACCGATGGCTGGCCGGACGCACCGATGCGCGCTCCGAGCTGGAACGGGATTTCCTCCAGCACCTCTACCGAACCGGGCGCAACCTCCCCGACTACGCCCAGCGGGCCCTTGTCGACTACAATGCGCGCCCCGACTTCTTCTACGAGAAGGCCCGCGCGTGCGTGTTCTGCGACGGCGCGGTGCACGACCAAACGCACCAGCGCGCCGAGGACGACCGTGTACGAGCCGACTTATCCGCCCGGGGGTACCGGGTGATCACCATCCGCTACGATGCGGATCTTGAGGGTCAGATCGGCCAGCACACCGACGTCTTCGGTGCGCCGAGTACTTCCGGCGAAAGGACGGAGTAGCTATGGGGGTAAGCACTGTAGGTCCTGGTGCCATCGTGCGGTTCCGTGGGCGGGAGTGGGTGGTCCTTCCGGCCGAGCGGTCCGATGTTCTACGCCTACGCCCGATCGGCGGAAGTGACCGCGAGGTGTGTGGGGTGCACCGGGG
>PUMK01000275.1 GCA_003551325.1 Candidatus Acetothermia bacterium
GATCGCCTTCGTAGCGCTGGGAGAGACGTTCTCGGAGCGCTCGGGAACCATCAACATCGGTGTGGAAGGTACAGCGCTGGCCGGGGCGCTGATTGGTGCCACGGTTTCCTACTTCAGCCAGAGTCCATGGCTGGGGTTGGCTGCGGCGGTGGGTGTGGGCATGCTGTTGGGCTTGATCCACGCGATCTGGTGTGTGTACTTGCGGTCGGATCACGTGGTGGCCGGAGCGGCGATCAACCTGCTCGTCACTGGCTTGGCCTACTTTCTCACCCGGGTGGTGTGGGGATGGCGCGGGACGTCGGCGTCTGCCCCGATCATCAACCCGTGGCTCTTGGTGTGGACGATGGTGGCGTTGGTGGTGATCGCCCAGGTCTTCTTGTTCCGTACGCCTTGGGGACTGCGTTTGCGCGTTGTGGGTGAGCACCCCAAGGCAGCCGATACGGCGGGCATCAACGTGTACCGCACACGGGTGGGCTACTCGGTGCTCAATGGTGCGCTGTGTGGCTTGGCTGGTGAGTTCCTGTTCAACAACCTGGGCCGGTTCAGCGTGGGTATGGTGGGAGGCCGTGGGTTCATCGGCATCGCGGCCATGGTGGTTGGCAACTACCGTCCCATTCCTGCGTTTATGGCTGCGTACTTGTTTGGCTTTGTGGACGCGCTGCAGATGCGCTTGCAGGACATCATCCCCTCGCACTTCTCCATCATGCTGCCCTATGTGCTAACGATCATCGTACTGGCCGGCTTTCTGGGACGTGCTCACGTCCCGGCAGCTCTGGGCAAGCCCTACATCAAGGAAGAGGGATGATCCAGCCGCTCCGCTGGTCGAACGGGGGTCTCGAGCTTCTTGACCAGACGCTGCTTCCCAAGCGGGAAGTATGGTTGTCGCTCTCCCGATGGGAGGAAGTGGCCGACGCCATTCGTCGTCTGGCGGTCCGCGGGGCACCGGCGATCGGCATTGCTGCTGCGTACGCTCTTGTGCTTGCGGTTGGGGGAGACCGGGACCGTGAGCAGGTGAACGACAGGTTTGCTGAGGCCTCGCGGGGGCTGTCGCAGGCGCGTCCTACGGCGGTGAACCTGTTCTGGGCGATCCGCAGGATGGACGAGGTGTGGAACGCACAGGCCGGACAACCTCTCTCCGACGCTCAGTCCGCTCTCCTTGCCGAGGCAGTTCGCATCCACGATGAGGATGTGGAGGGGAACCGCCTGATTGGTGCTCACGGTGCCGAGCTTCTTCGCTCTGGGTGTGCGGTGCTGACGATCTGCAATACGGGCGGCCTGGCCACCGGGGGGTACGGAACCGCTCTGGGTGTGGTACGGAGCGCTTGGGAGCATGGAAAGCTGAACTTAGCGTATCTGTGTGAGACACGGCCGCTACTGCAGGGCGCACGTCTCAACGCTTGGGAGCTCCTGAAGGACGGGATTCCCCATCGCCTGCTTGTCGATGGGGCAGCGGGGGCGCTCTTAGCCGCGGGCAAGGTCGATGCTGTTCTCGTCGGTGCCGATCGCATCGCAGCAAATGGGGACACGGCGAACAAGATCGGCACCTACACGTTGGCCTGTCTGGCCGACAGACATGGCGTGCCGTTCTATGTTGTGGCGCCTCTGTCTACGGCGGACAAGGACACGCCATCGGGTGACAGCATCCCGATCGAAGAGCGCGATGCGGACGAAGTGTTGGCTCCCGTGGGCTGTCGGGCTGCGCCGGAAGGTACCGATGTGTGGAATCCCGCGTTTGATGTGACCCCGGCGGAACTGATCGGGGGCATCGTCACCGAGCGGGGTGTGCTGCGCCCTCCTTATGATACATCGATCGCTGAAGCCTTGGCGTAAGCGGGTGTGTGCAGCTGCCCGGGCCATGGCCGACCTCGGTCTGGTGCACGCTTCATCGGGCAATGTGTCTGTCCGCGTTGGCGACTGTGTGCTGATCACCCCCAGTGGGGTCCCTTACCGGTGGCTGCGCGCCGAGCAGGTTGTCGCGATCGATGACGAAGGGAAGAGGCTGTCGGGCGTGGGCGTTCCGTCAAGTGAGTGGCGGATGCATGCGGCCATCTACCGTGCGCGTCCCGACGTGCGCGCGATTGTTCATACCCATTCGCTTTCCGCTACCCGTTGCGCTGTTCGAGGAGCGTTGTCGACGACCACGGATGAGGCGCGCATCGTGTTTGGCCCGTCGGTGGCTGTGAGCCGCCACGCGTTCCCGGGGAGCTGGGAACTCGCTGAGGCTGTCGCAGAGGCGGTTGGGCCGGAGGGCAAAGCGGCGCTTGTGGGACGCCATGGAGCGGTGACGGTGGGGGCGCACCTCACGGAGGCGCTGTTGCTTGCCGAGGCGCTCGAACAGGCCGCCGCAGCTTCCACCGAGTGAGACGAGCGCCAGCGTGATCCGGGGTGCCATCCACCAGCGCTTCGCCCCCGGCTGGTAAGCCAGCAAGCCCGCGGAGGGCCAGCCGTACATTGCGGAAGGAGGGTCGGGATGGATGCGGACTTTGGGATGAAGAAGATCGCCTGGGCCCAGGCGCACATGCCGTTGCACCGAATGCTGCGCAAGAGACTCGAACGTGAGCAGCCGTTTGCCGGACATCGGATCGGGGTGGCGCTGCACCTGGAGGCGAAGACCGCAGTGCTCATCCTCACCCTGCACGCCGGTGGTGCGGAGCTCTTTGTTGTGGGCTCCAACCCGTGGTCAACGCAGGATGAGATCGTAGCAGCGCTTGCGCAACAGGAGGGGATCCACGTCCGCGCTCAGCGCGGTGAGTCGGAGCGGGAGCGCCTCCAACATGTAGAACGCCTGGTCGACTTCGCGCCCACCGTTGTGGTCGAGGACGGTGGTGACGTGGCGGTGGCTCTAGCTGAACGGGGATCGGAAGGGTCTTCCGCACTCGTTGGGATTTGTGAGGAGACCACGACGGGCGTGGAGCGGCTTCACGCGCTGGCGCGTGACGGGCGGTTATGGGTACCTGCTGTGGCCGTCAACGATGCGCGGATGAAGCACCTGTTGGACAACCGTTACGGCACCGGACAGTCCAGCTGGGAGGCGATCATGCGCGCGACGAACCTCCTGATCGCCGGCAAGACGGTACTCATCGTTGGCTATGGTTGGTGTGGAAGGGGGCTTGCCCTGCGGGCGGCCGGACTGGGAGCGCGGGTGCTGGTGGTTGACGCCGATCCCGTGAAGGCGGTAGAGGCAGCCCTTGAGGGCTACGAAGTGGTGATGCTTCCTGAAGGGATCGCTAAGGCGGACTTCGTCGTTACCGCAACCGGTCGGTCGGGTGTGCTGGATGCCGAGATGTTGAACCATGCCAAGGACGGTGTGCTGCTGGCCAATGCCGGGCACTTCGGCTACGAGATCGACCTTCCTGGCTTGGAGAAGGCCTCGGAGAGCGTGACGGAGGTGCGCCCCGAAGTGCATGCGTACACGATGCCTGACGGGAGGACGCTGTTCGCGATCGGCCGTGGTGAGCTTGTGAACTTGGCAGCAGGGGACGGGCATCCTGTGGAGATCATGGATATCTCGTTTGCACTTCAGCTGTTGGCGGTCGGCCATGTGATCAGCCTCGCAGGGGAGCTTCCCCCAGGTGTGCACCCCTATCCTCCTGAGCTGGATGCGGAGGTGGCACGTATGGTGTTGGCGAAGCTGGCTGGAGAACAGACCGGTTGATGGTGAGCGTGCTTGTGGCAGATGCTGGGGGGTCGTACCATCCCCTCCGGGAGGGACTGAATGGGCAAACGAGAAGTGCTTGACGGCGTACTAAAACAGATCAGGAAGTCCTACGGTGATGGCTCCATCATGTGGTTGGGCCAGCAGACGGTCGACCCTGGTGTGAATGTGATCCCGACGGGGTCGCTGGCCCTGGACATTGCGCTCGGTGTGGGAGGTGTGCCGCGTGGCCGAATGGTGGAGGTGTTCGGACCGGAAGGCTCGGGCAAGACCACCGTGGCCCTGCACCTCATTGCTGAGGCCCAGCGTCTGGGAGGGACAGCGGCGTTCGTGGATGCAGAGCATGCCCTGGATCCGAAGTACACCCGCGCTATTGGTGTCGACCTTGATCAGCTGCTCCTCTCGCAGCCCAACTCCGGCGAACAGGCACTGGAGATCACGGAGCAATTGGTGCGCTCCGGGGCTGTGGACATCGTGGTGGTTGACTCCGTGGCAGCCCTTGTTCCCGAGGCCGAATTGCAGGGGCAGATGGGTGATGCTCAGGTGGGCCTGCAGGCGCGTCTTATGTCGCAAGCGATGCGTAAGCTTGCCGCGGCCATCAACCAATCCAAGACGGTTGCCGTGTTCGTCAACCAGATTCGGTCCACGATTCAGGCAGGACCGTGGGGGCCGGGGACCACAACCAGCGGTGGGCGCGCACTGAAGTTCTACGCGTCCACACGTCTGAACATCTGGCCGGAGGGAAAGATCGCCGAAGGCGATGAACGTGTGGGGATGCGTGTCCACGTTAGGGTGGTGAAGAACAAGGTCGCTCCGCCGTTCCGTGAGGCTTCGTTCGACGTGATCTACGGCAAGGGCATTGTCTGGGAACGCGAGTTGGTAAACGTGGGTACGGACTTGGGGGTTGTGACCCGTGCTGGCTCATGGTACTCGTTCGGCGACACGCGATTGGGTCAAGGAGTTGCACAGGCCTCACAGTACCTAAGCGAGAACCCCGATATGGCCCAGGCGATCCATGACGAGATCCGGGAGAAGGCCGGGCTCGTCACCCCTGAAAGCCTCAACACGGATGAAGAGGGATGAAGAGCGGGCTTGGGATACGCTGACGCGTCTGGTGAAGCTGCGGCCGCGCACCGAAGCGGAGGTGATGACGCGTCTGTCCTCCAAGGGTTACCCGCCCGAAGTCGTGCAGGGCACGCTGCAACGGGGAAGGCAGGTCGGTCTCCTCGATGATCAGCTGTTCGCGCGCATGTACGCGGAGGATCGCCTCTGGACCCGTCCTTGCTCACGGCGTCTGGTGGTCGAGGAACTGCGGCGCCGGGGTATAGCCGAGGAACTGGCGTACACCGCTGCACAGAATGCCCTTCCCGATGTGGACGAAGCGGAACTAGCATCCCGTGCGCTGAGGAACCGCCTTCCGCTGTGGGCCGGTCTTGCTGAGGAGGTGGTAGGGCGGCGTGCGGCGGCGTTCCTCCTCAGGCGCGGCTTCTCTCCGGATACAGCACGACGGGTCATGGGGTGCCACGAGGAGCGCGAATGCTGATCCCGAGAGTTGGTCTAGGCATCGATGTTCACCGCCTTGTCTTGGGGAGGCCTCTTCTTCTGGGTGGGGTTCATCTCCCAGGAGAATGGGGATTGGAGGGACATTCCGACGCTGACGTGCTTTTGCATGCGGTGTGTGATGCTCTGCTGGGTGCGGCGCGGCTCGGGGATATCGGCCGCCACTTCCCGCCGGACGACGATTCCTTCAAGGACATCTCATCACTCTCGCTTCTGGGGCGCGTGCGGGAGCTTCTGGCCGCGGCAGGATTCGTTCCGTTGCAGGTGGATACCGTAGTCATTGCCGAACGCCCGCGGATCGCTCCTCATGCCAAGACA
>PUMK01000146.1 GCA_003551325.1 Candidatus Acetothermia bacterium
GACCTGTACCCGGAACTCCCGCTGACGTTACGATTCGGCCTCACGGATGTCGGGGAACCGGTCTTCAGCATGTCTCTCACCGGGACAGTTCCATCGTTCGGACGCGTGAGCGCATCAAGAGCGTTGTCGATGCTGGGCATCACCGGTCAAACGGCGGGCTTCCGTGCAGCGGACTGGGGTTTGGACTGGGGCACGGTGGCGATGGGCGGGACATTCATCAGCCTGAGCGGTGAGGGCTTCCTCGTCAACTGGTACGGCCCAGAGCGCCGCGAGGCCGAGGCAGTGTTCGTCGCGCAGGGGTACGGCGTGGCTGGGTCGATCCGGTGGTTGGAAGGGAGTCTGCGTGCGCTGGTTGTGGAGCGACATGGGACGGACGCGCGAACGCTCACCGAGGTGCAGTTCGTGGGGGGGTTGGGAGAGCGCCTCTCCCTGTCCGGCGTGCTTGCTACAGGCTGGCTGGAGGACGGGCGTCCCCATGCGTACCGCGTTCGCCCCACGATGCGCGTGGGGGGCTTATCAGGGTTTGTTGAGCTGTCGGAGGTCCACGATGGCTTCCCTGGACAGGTGCCCCGAGAGCATTTCGGTTGGGGGCTGACCATTGGCACAGCGCTGGATCCGCTGCAGGGTGCTGGTTCGGTCATGACGACAGTGGCGCTGCGGGACGTTGGCCCTCCTCCGGTACATGCAACGACGCAGGAGCTCTCCATCACCCTTAGTCGGCGACCTGCCCCACGGACGCTTAACCAGTTCACACTGAGCTCGGTGTCCGTGCGGAGCGACGACGATCCGGCGACGATGGATTCTGACTCACTGGAGTTGTCGATTCGCGTTACGGATGTAGATCCTCTTGTCACCTGGTCGGTGACCGGTGTTCACCGGACTACCTGGAACAGGCTAACGGATGCTTCGACGACGACAACGAGTGCGCGGGGATCGGTTCGCGCTGTTCTTGGTCCGATCTCCGCTAGAGCGACACTTGCGCTTCAGCAGACTGATCTCTCCGAGCTACGGTCCTCGATGTCGTTGACGTGTTCGTTTCCCCAAGTACCGCTGACACCTTCGCTTGGTCTGTCCGTTGAAGGGCAAGGACGCTCGAACATCTCGGCCTCGGTGGCGTGGGTGGACATTGCTGGCTGGGACCTGAGCGCTGCCCTTACCGTACCCTTGTCACCTGAAGGTGGGTTCTCATTGAGCAGCGCCTTTGGTGTACCGGTCAGGTTTCCCCTGTTCGGCCCGATCTACGGTGCGATCCGGGGACGGGTGTTTGTTGATGTCAGCGGGACGGGTCGGTTCGACCCTGGGGATGAACCCGTCGCTGGTCTATTGCTTGTGGCCAACGGTCGTCAGGCGATCACCGGTTCGGACGGTCGATTCGTGTTCACCCCATTCCTGCCCGGGACCTATCAGGTGACGATCGACGATCTCCCGTTCGGGTTCTACCCGCTGCGCGAACTCCCGCTCACTGTGGAGTTGTCTGCTGGGCAAGCGTTGAACGTGGACATCCCTCTGGAAAGCCGGAGCCTGATCCGCGGGAGGGTCTTCCACGACCTCGACCAGGATGGCCGGCGTGATCCAGGTGACCCGGGAGTGGCCGGCGTTCAGATCTTGATCCGGAATGGCATCGCCGATCGACGGGTGACCACTGACACGGCAGGACGGTTTGCGGAAGAGGTACCGTCCGGCACGTACCGCGTCGAGCTTGACGAGGCGACGCTTCCGGTGCGGTACGAGCCCACGACGCCGACGAGCATCGATGTGCACGTAGAGGAGCGGGGGTTTGCCACCGCCGAGTTCGGCGTCTGGCAAAGACCGCGCTTGGTTGTTGTCGAGCCGACCGTGCCCATCGCGCGCTTCAACTACACACCGGCCGTTCCCAGGGTCGACCAGGAGGTGACGTTTGATGCCTCCGACAGTCAGGCCATTGGCGATCAGACCATTGAGACCTACGCTTGGGAATTCCGCCTGGGCCGGTCCGTGATATCGGCAATCGGAGAGCGGGTCACGGTGGTGTTCGAGCAGGGCGGGACCTGGCTGGTATTCCTACGGGTCACGGATACGGCTGGGCAGTCTGCCGAGACCCAACGGACCGTCACCGTGCGCTGAGCGGTTCCCCGTAGACCTGTACGGTCTGAGCGAATCTCGCCGATCGTTGTCTGGCGGAGCGTTGTGCGTTGGCACCACATGGAGGCGTCTCCTGCCCTGTGAGGCATGGCGCTGTGCTATGGTATCCTGGCTTGTGGTTGTGCAGGATGCGGGTCTGTGCGCAGCCTGCCACGAAGGGAAGACGGGGGGATGGAGATGACGCAAGCGGTACGTGGTCGTGATGAGAGGAGAAGGGCGATGCGTGTTGTTCGCCAACACGGTGGTGTGGGGGAGGCGGTTGATCCACGCCGCTCGTCGAAGCGAGGTGGCTGCGATGCCTAGCGCACAGGCCTTCATCGCGGCACTGGATCTCGGGACCACGGGCGTTCGCTGCTTCGTGTTCGACAGCACGGGCAAGCGCGTGTGTCAGGCGTACCGGGAGCTCCCGCTGATGTATCCCCGGCCAGGTTGGGTGGAGCAGGATCCTGAGGGGATGATCCATGCATCGGTTGATGTGTGTCGCGATGCTCTGGGGCAAGCGGGCATTGCTCCAAGAGCGATCTGTGCGTTGGGGATTACGAACCAGAGGGAGACCGTGGTGGCCTGGTCACGCGCGACGCTCAAACCCCTGTACCCGGCGATCGTCTGGCAGGACCGACGCACGACAGAGCGTTGTCAGGAGCTCGTCAACCGCGGACTTGAGGAGCGCGTCCGGCGGGCTACAGGGCTGCCCCCCGATCCGTACTTCTCGTCCACCAAGATGGAATGGCTGCTAGGCTCCGTGGACGGACTCGAGGCGGCGGTTCGTGCCGGCGAAGTCGCCTTTGGCACGGTGGATGCGTGGTTGTTGGCGAATCTGTGCGGTGTTCACGCCACGGACACCACGAATGCTTCGCGTACCCAACTCCTGAACCTGCGCTCGCTGTCCTGGGATCCGGATATGCTCGCGATCTTCGGTGTGCCCGCCGAAGCGTTGCCCGAAGTGCGCCCGAGCCTGTCGGTGTTCGGGACGACGGATCCCCAGCTCCTGGGCGCCAGCATTCCGGTGGCGGGCGTACTGGGGGACCAGCAGGCTGCCTTGTTCGGACAGGCATGCATCGAGCCGGGATCGGTGAAGGTCACCTGGGGCACGGGTGCGTTTCTCCTGACGAACGTGGGCCCGGAACCGCAACTAAGTGCGCATGGGCTTCTGTCGACCGTGGCGTTCACCGCCGAAGGCCGTCCACCGAGCTATGCATTGGAAGGATCGGTGTTCGTCGCTGGGGCTGCGCTTCAGTGGTTGAGAGACGGATTGGGCATCCTCCGTACAGCTGGGGAATCGGCCGAGCTCGCTCGTACGGTTTCGTCGACCGAGGGTGTGTACTTCGTTCCGGCGCTGGTGGGTTTGGGCGCGCCCCACTGGGACCCTACAGCCCGGGGTGCGATCCTCGGATTGACACGCGGTTCCACGAGAGCGCACGTCGTGCGGGCCGCGTTGGAGGCCGTGGCCTACCAGACGCACGATGTCCTGAGAGCGATGGAACATGATGGGGGGACCCGGCTCTCCGAACTCCGCGTGGACGGCGGGGCATCAGTCAACGACTTCCTGTGTCAATTTCAGAGCGATGTGTCGCAGGTGTCCGTTGTGCGGCCCGAGGAGATGGAGACCACGGCTCTCGGCGTAGCCCTCGCCGCGGGTACGACGGTTGGCATATGGCCAGATCCGTCCTCAGCGATGCGCACGTGGCTTGAGGCGCGGCGGTACGTCCCACAAGCATCGGCGACCGAGATCCAGCGTCTTCTCGATGGCTGGCATCGGGCGGTCGCGCGTTCGTGCCGTTGGGAGGTTGACGGCGCCTAACCACCCGGGCCGTGAAAGGCTGGGAATGCCTTTCCATCACCGTATGAGGTCGTTCTAGTCCCTCACTGCTTGACTTGCTGAGGACGAGACGCTAGAGTGCGGTAACGTTAATGGAGGGGTTGCCCGACATTGCGATCTGTTCGGCTTACGGATGTTGCACGGGACGTGGGGGTCTCCATCAACACGGTCTCCAGGGCCTTGAGGGGGAAACGTGATGTGAGCCCCGCCACGAAGGCGCGTGTGCTCGAGGCTGCACGCCGTCTTGGTTATCGGCCCAACAAGCTTGCGCGGGGGCTTAGATCTACCAAGACGTGGAACCTTGGTGTCGTCGTCTCCGACATCGCCAATCCGTTTTTCGCTGCGGTGGTCAAGGGTGTGGAGAATGCAGCCCGTACATACGGCTACACGATCATCCTCAAGGAAACCGATGAGAGCTACGAGCGTGAAGAGGAAGCGTTGCGGGTCATGGTGGCCGAGCAGGTGGATGGGCTGCTCCTCACACCCGCTCAATCACAACGGAACACGGTGGAAACGCTTCTGGGTGGTGACCTTCCGTTTGTGCTCCTTGGTCGGTACTTCTCCGATCTCGATGCTCCCTATGTCGTCACTGACGATGTCCGAGGGGGGTTCTTGGCCACCGAGCACCTGCTGGGCCTGGGGCACCGCAACATCGCTCACGTTGCGGGTCCGATGCACATCTCCAGTGCGCGGGACCGTTGGGCGGGCTTCATCAGCGCGCTTCGGGCCAACCATCTCCCGGTGAGGAAAGACCGTGCGGTGATGGGTGCCGTGAGGCTGGAGGACGGCCACAGGGCGGCTCAGGAACTCCTTGGTCGCCGGGTTCAGCCTACAGCGATCTTCTGCTACTCCGACCTCGTTGCCTTCGGGGTGATGCGAGCTGTGTCCGAGGCAGGGTTACGCATTCCAGAGGACATGGCGATCGTCGGCTACGACGACATGGAGTTCTGTGCGCATGCGCAGGTCCCTCTAACCACGGTGCGGATCCCCAAGCGAGCTCTGGGGGAAAAAGCTGTGGAGATGCTCGTCAGCATGCTGAGGAACGGAGGGCAGACGGGCACGCGTAGTGCCAGATTGCCCGTGGAGTTGGTGATCCGAGAGTCGGCAAGGGGGGTGATGGCGTAGGTAAGGATATGCTCGGGCAGAGGGCGCAACCCGTTTCCGTCCGAAATTGCGTCGTTCCGTCTCCAAAGGAGGATCACGTGTTTAGAAAGCTGATGGCAGTGGCAAGTGTTGTGCTGCTCATGGCAACGCTCGGTGTAGCCAAAGAGCAGCTCGTGGTCAACTCGTACATGGCGGATCCCGCTCCGCGCGCGGCGTTTGCGGAGCTTGTGGCCATGTTTGAGGACCAGCATCCTGAGTACAACGTTGTGGTGAACACATTTCCCCATGAGGATTTCAAGACGCTCTTGCGAACGTGGCTCGTCGCTCCGGAGAGCGCGGATGTGATGACATGGTTCGCGGGGGAACGGATGCAATATTTCGCGGCGCAGGGTTTGTTGGAGCCTCTGGATGATCTGTTCGTCGACGACAGCTTCTCCGATCTCTTCCCGTCAGCGTTCCGCACGGTATGTGCGTA
>PUMK01000324.1 GCA_003551325.1 Candidatus Acetothermia bacterium
AAGGGGGGACACATGGCTATATGGATCCAGACACCTTGCTTGCGATAGGAACGGGTGTTCAGCGCCAATCCCGCCTGCGTGTTCATGCTCTCCGTCTCCCGCGTAAGCTCTCGATGTCTCCCGTCACGCTGCCAACCGACATCTGATGACAGATGCCAACTCCGCATCGATCGAAGGCTCAGGGCACAGGGATGGTTGAAATCGGCCAGGCGCATGCCAACGCGTTGTTCCGAGACTTCACGGCGGCCCATCCAGGTGTTGGCCATCTGGGCTGACTCAAGTGTCTAGAGCCCGGCCAGTGTACCGGGCGCTACCAACGGTCAGCTCGACGGTTGCTCGCGCTTCGTCAGCGGTCTTGACCTTCGCGGCGATGAAGGATGACCTCTTCGATCAGCTTCTCCGCTCGGGCCAGCGCACCTCGGAACGCAAGCCGAACGGCCACGTAGATCACCACTCCCAGTACCAGCACGGAGAGCAACCATCCGATCCCCATCAGAAATCCGTGTCCGAGTCCTGATCCCCACATATCCATCGTCCCGCACCTTTCGCTGTCACCAGCGTCTCACGATCGGGTGCAGAGCTGGTGGAGCGACACGGGAAAGCCCGTGAAGGGGAGAGGGCTCACTCACCGCACATCGGTCAGCACCTGGGGCGCCCGCACTGTGCTGGCCCCGGTGAGCACGACGCCGAGAAAGTACGCCGCGGCATCGGCCATGCTCATCGCACATCCATAGCATTGTCTCAGGGGCCTCCATAAGGGTGCACCCCCTTCGACACGAAACCAGAACCCGCACGCTCGTGTAGCATATGCTATAGTCATACGCCTTGTTTCACTTATGTGCCTGGTAAGCGTGTTCTTGACACGGGAGGTGGGGCGAAGAGAAGAACCCTGGAAACCCGAAGCGCTATACGCACGCCCATGGAGGTGGTACGGATGAAGCACATGAACCCCATACGAGTAACCCATATTCTCGGGGCCATCCTCTCCCTGCTGGCAGTGGTCTCCGCCATGACGGTTGCCCAAACCGTCGCTCCGGTTGGGCCAGTAGTCGAAGTCCCTCGTGTGTCGTTTCTCACCATAGAGGTCGATGCGTGCCCTCCTGTGCCCGATGCCGTCGGACAGTGCCCGTATCCAACACTCGTCGTTGACTCATATGAGCTTCTGGTCGACGAAGTTCTTCCCGACAGAACGGTTACACGTGAGATCATCCGGGTGGATGAAAGCACTGCTCTTGAAGGATGCAACCATGACTTTCGGCACCTGCTGTCCGATGCCGATCGGGCGTTGCTCACGCACCACAACGCCAACCCGCGTCTTCGAATCACCGTAACCTGCGCTAACCTTATGGAGACGTTTGAGCTCCCCATACGTGGGCAGGAAAGTGAGGAATTATTGTGGTCGGAGATTGAGACAGCGTTTGTCTACGCTTCGGTGCGTGTGCACACGAATGTTCCAATGCCCAAGATCACCAACATCAGGTTCGACCCATCGCCGCCGGCCACATTGGGGTTCAACGACCGGGTCACCTTCACGTTCGACTACACGACAACCGAACCCGGCGGCGTCTACATCTGGGGGACACCGTTCACAGATGGCCATCAGTCCGGAGGCTTGGCGCAGCATGGCTCCGTACTCCATCCCACAGGACAGGGCTCCCTCAACGGCTGGTTCACCATCAGGTTTGGAGCGAAGACCGTGGATCAGGTTCGCTTCCAGATGGTCGATGCTGACCGCAACGTGCTCTACGAGACGATGGTCAACGTTGACTACGCATTCGGTGAAGCGGTGGATCCGGTGGAACCCACGGGACGTGTTGAGCTCGTATCGGTAGACCCACCCCTGGGTTCCGATCTATCCATGGCAGAAGGCGTCACGTTCACGGTCGTGGTCGACTACGAGCTTGCGGGGGTAGAGGGGGCCGAGGTCTTCGCGT
This sequence comes from Candidatus Acetothermia bacterium, assembly GCA_003551325.1. Classification (GTDB taxonomy): domain Bacteria; phylum Bipolaricaulota; class Bipolaricaulia; order Bipolaricaulales; family Bipolaricaulaceae; genus B1SED10-245. The sequence continues at coordinate 1,935 of PUMK01000324.1, forward strand.
ATCTCGAGCTCGACTGCGGGACAGGGATGCAGATAGGTTCCCGTGAGGTTGCAGCAGGAGCGGGGGTAACGTCAATCGTTCGTAGGATCAACCTCGAACGAGCACGTCAATGGGTGGAGGACAGACCGAACTACGAGGGGATCCTGTACTTGAGTGTGCTCATCGGGTATTGGGACGAACTCGGTCACAGGCGGATCTTGCACCGGGATTCGCTGCTTGGCCCCTACGACGTGGAAAGGCGATGAGGTTGGCCACGACGACCCGTTGAACGGCACAAGCTGAATTACAGCGGCGGTGCGCCAGACGATCGTGCCCGGTGTAAGCCTGGTGCACACACCTCTTAGCCTACGAGATGGGGAAACATGTAGGGTAGAAGCGGCGCAAGCACGCACAGGCAGGGAGCGTGCCGCGTTACTCCTTGAGCTAACGCAGGAGGACGCCCTCAACATGTTCCTCCGCCTGCGAGCATCCTCGGTGGAAAACACGAGCGTTGGCCCCTCACCCATCATCGTGGCCATGCGCCGTGCCCTGGCACGACGAGGCAACGCCTCGAACCCTGTTCCCCAAGGGCCTGCTTGACTCGGAGAACGCTGGAGTAGCACGGCCAACGGGGAGGGTGGGGGTGCTCCGCTGAGAATCCTAGAAGGAGCGTGTCAAGGCCATCTTGTGCTGAATGAAACAGCTTTGCTTCTGGGCGCGTTGTCATGAAGGTGTAGTGTAAGATGATTGCAATGGCGAGCGCGTGTTCTGAGCATCTGTTGCGCATGCGATGTCCCGGCACCCTCACCGCTGTGGCCCCTATGCACGGTAGACACCCTCCCCTTCTGGGACCTGCGGCTCCCTCACCTCGCGCTCAATTAGGCTGCAAATCAGGGGAGGAGGGGGTAGCGGAAGGTACGAGCCTCGGAGGAGGAGCACGAGCTGGCACCCGTTGTGGGTGAGACGGGAGGCGATAGCGACAGAGGGAGAGGCGGCGCGACAGAGGCAGATCACATTCTGACGGCAGTTGTCGATGCAGGTGGCGAGTATCCTGATGATGCGGTGTGCATGAGGAGGTTCGTGATGCGGAAGATGGCGTTCTTGTTGCTGGGACTGCTACTGTTAACCGGGTTCCTGGGTGCGGACGGAGGCGCACAGCCCCGGACCATCCATGAGGCGTTCATTCTCATAGAGGACTGCCTCGGAGATTTCGGCGGCTTCTATTTCGATGAGCGTGGTAACATCAATGTGTACCTACTGAAGCCTGCTCCGGCACGCGTGAGGGAGGTCGAAGCGTGCCTGGTCAGGGTGCTCGGACAAGGTGTCCTAACAGAGTTCTTCAGTGGGAGGGTGGATGGGAGAAGATCGGCCATCATCCTCCACCAGGGCCAGTTTGTGATGTCCGACCTGATCAAGTACTTCGGAGAGTTAGCAGACCCCGTTCTCGACCTCGAAGGTGCTCACTTTGTCGACCTCGATGAACGACGGAACGGGTTGGAAGTGGGTGTTAGCGACAGAGCTCTGTTTGACAAAGTACGGGAGGTTGTTGGCGGACTGGGGATCCCTCAAGAGGCAGTTCACATAAAGCTCACGGATCCCATCTCTGTTGACGTCCTTGATCTGGGGGACCGTGTCCGGCCGGCCGTGGGCGGGATACGGATAACATCGGCTGCGGGAGGCTGTACGCTGGGGTTTAGCGCGAGGCTTGATGGCATGTGGGGCTTCGTCACGAACTCACACTGTACAGCAGTCCCGGGAAGCGTCACTGGGACTGTGTTCTCCAATTCGGGCGCCCGGCTAGGTGCCGAAGTCCGCGATCCTACCTACTCTCGGTGTGGCTTCTTGTGGAGACGTGCTTGCCGTGATTCCGACAGTGCCTTTGTCCGCTATGACAGTGGGGTCGACTTTCGCCTGGGCGAGATCGCCAGGACAACGTTCTGGAGAGGGCCATGCGCGGGTTCAGGCAGCACCACCGTCCACGCCACGTACTCAACCATGAAGATTGTGAGAGACAGACTGTTCCCCTTCAGCGGGTGGATGGTCGATAAGATGGGTGCCACGACCGGCTGGACGTATGGTTTCGTGGACAGGACGTGTGCGACCGTAAACGTCGCCGATGCCACTGTCGACGGCAGACCAGTACGCCTGATCTGCCAGGACAGGGCCAATTACACGGGGGCATCGGGTGACAGTGGATCACCCGTTTTCGTGTGGAACTCCGACTACTCGGTGGAACTTCTGGGCGTCCACTGGGGTGGAGCCGACACAGGGTGTAGCCGCCGTAGCTGGTTCAGCAACCTCGGTAACATCATTGACGAGCTCGGTCGACTGACAACACATTGAAAGAGGGGAGCGGGGCGGCCTCGAGCGCCGGCATCACCAGCCTATCCGTCCCTCAGTCCCTCACGCACTGAAGAGACCCTCTACGATGTGGGCCGGGGTTACGTTGCTCGGGAGACGCTTGCGGCGTTCGTAATGGAGGACGTGATGTGCACGCACAGAAGATGCTCGGTAGGTGTGCTGGCTGCATTCCTGTTGTTCGGCCTGACGGCAGGCTGCGGTGGAGACGGGCGTCCCCCGGAGAGCGCGGGGAGCGGCGAAGCAACGGCCTGTGCGATCACGGTACAGCCCGGCGCATCGATTCAAGCGGCGATCGATGCGGCACCTGAAGGTGCGGTGATCTGTCTCGGGCAAGGTGTGTGGGAGGAGCACCTGACGGTTGGGAAGTCCCTCACCTTACGGGGTGAGGGCGCGGGGAAGACGACGATACGGGGGTACGATGAGACGCATCCCGTCATCCATGTGACCACGCCCGAACGAGGCACCATGAGCGTCGTCCTTAACGACCTCTCCGTCACCGGCGGTACAGGGTGGAGTGCAGGGGATGGCCTGCGTATCGAGGGCGGCGTTCGGGCATCTCTCCAGGGCGTGGATGTTGAGGACAACGATTCGTACGGGCTCAGACTATCGGGAGATGCTGTGGCTAGCATCACCAACTGCACGCTGCGAGGGAACAGGGATGGGCTCTACCTTTGGGAGGCTGCCCAAGCATCACTGGAACAGTCGACCGTGGAGGGAAGCGAGAGGTACGGCATCATGATGCTGCAATCAGCCAGGATCAACCTCCAAGCGTCCTCGATCGTGGACAACGGGATGGTCGGCATCGGTATGGATCACTCCACCCATGCCGTAATTGAGGACTCTTCCATCACCGGACATACTCGGGGAATCTACATGATGCGCTCGTCAGCGGCCAGCGTTGGAAGCTCAACAATCCAGGGAAACAGAGAGGATGGCATCTTCGTGCTTGACCGCGCTCAGGTCACCATCAGGGACTCGCTCATCGTGTCCAACGGAAACGATGGCGTTCGCGTGCGTGACTCTGCCCACGTCACGATCACAGACTCGATCATCAGCGATAACAGGACAGGCGTCTACATCATGGGTGATGCTCAAGTGGTCGTGGAAGAGGCCACCATCGAGGGAAACACGACCTCTGGTGTCGCCACGTCGGGTTCCGTCCAAGCAACAATCAGGAACTCGTCGATCAGGCATAGCAGTTTAGGGATC
>PUMK01000243.1 GCA_003551325.1 Candidatus Acetothermia bacterium
AGTCCCGCTCATCGCGCTTCAAGATGGCAGCCAGGACCTCCTCCAGGTCTCCTCCCTGATCCCGTTGCCTCCGACGTGCACGTTCGCGTGGATCAGCGGTGACGTAGATCTTCAGGTCAGCGTCAGGGAGGACGACTGTGCCGATGTCGCGACCTTCCATGACCACATCGTGCGAATCGGCGACGGCACGCTGGAACGCGACCAAGAAGGCGCGGACCTCAGGATCGACCGCTACCTGCGAGGACATCGCGTCCAGGCTCGGACTGCTGAGCTGGTTCGTCACATCCTCCTCTCCCATGTAGATCCTACCACCGGTACACACGCGGAGCCCCGCCTCCTCCAACGGTTGTTCGCGCTGTCGGGCAAGGGCTGCTGCCCGGTACATGGCGCCGGTGGGAACGAACAGGAATCCAAGCCGGTCCGCAAGAAGTCGGGCCAGGGTGCTCTTACCCGAGGCAGCAGGCCCATCGATGGCGATCTTCATTTCAGGATGTTGTATCCCCGGGGTGTGGGGGCTGCAACCAGGAGATTCGCGTCCGTCCTGCCGTTGAGGCGGGCCTTGGCGGTTTCTGCCAGGCTGCGGTCGGGGTAGGCGGCGAATAGACACGAACCCGATCCGCTCAACCCGATGCCCGTCGTGTGGGGGTCCTGAGCAAGGAGCTGTCGATATCCGTTGAGTTCAGGGTAGAGCGTGGCTGCGGCGGGATAGAGATCGTTGTCGAAGGTCGGCGTCGCCTGCGGCGAGGAGGGTGCCGACCAGGGGTGCCCCTGTGCGTCGTAGAGGCGGTACACCTCCGGGGTCGAGCAACCGCGTGGCGGGAGGAGCAACAGGAACACGGCGGGTAGCTGAACGGGTGTTGGGCGCAACCGGTCGCCGATGCCCTCCATCCACGCGGGGCTGGGCCCCAGGAAGAACGGGACGTCGGCCCCGAGCTTAGTGGCCAGTGCGTGGAGCTCGTCATCCGTGAGTCCGAGTCTTAGGAGACAATTGGCGCCGACCAAGGCAGCTGCCGCATCCGATGACCCACCGCCCAGCCCCGCCCCAAGAGGGATGCGCTTGCGGAGGGTGACTTCGATGCCCACATCCGCTCGGGCACGGGACAGGATTGCCTGCAATGCGCGGAGCACGAGGTTGTCCTTGGGGGGGATGCTGCACTCGGGTTCACAGTGGACGACGGATCGGGTGCCCTTTACCGTGAACAGCAGTGTGTCCGCCAGGTCCAACGCCACCATTGTGGATTGGAGGAGGTGGTAACCGTCCGGACGACGACCCACCACGCGTAGACCCAGGTTTAGCTTGGCGTGTGCGTGGACGCTGAGGGTTGCCATGCGATCGCTCCGCCTTTCACCACGGTGTGCACAAGGTCGTGTCCAATCCAGTACGGAAGTTCCCGGTAGGTGGGGATGTTCCACAACACGAGATCAGCGGCCTTTCCGACCTCCAACGAACCCAGCCGATCTGCGGCGCCCACGGCTGCTGCGGCGTTGAGCGTTGCCGCGCATAGAGCCTCCTCCACGGTCATCCCCATGTACAGCACGGCGAGCGAGAGGCATAGGGGTAGAGACACCACGGGACAGGAACCGGGGTTGAAATCCGTGCCCAAGGCGAGGGCCATTCCTTCGTTAAGCATCCGTCGAGCAGGGGCGTAGGGCTCCTTGAGCACGAAGGCTGTCCCGGGGAGCATCACGCCGACGACGCCCGCCTGAGCCATGGCGCGCATCGCCTTGTCGGACGTTCGCAGAAGGTGATCAGCGCTCGTTGCGCCGAGTCTGGCAGCTAGGTGCGCTGCACCGGTGTCCACAAGCTCATCAGCGTGGAGTTTCGCTTTCAGGCCGTACGACTGCGCACTTCGCAGGATGGCCTCCGACTCTTGGACGGTGAAGAACCCCTGATCGCAGAACACATCACAGAAGCGCGCCAGGCCGCTGTCGGCCACTGCGGGAAGCATCGTGTCGATCACATGCTGTACGTACGCCGGTTTCTGCCAGCCTGGGGGAACAGCGTGTGCTCCTAGAAACGTGGGGACGATCTCCGGACAGGGCGGGTCGTTGAGCTGCGCGGCCGCCTGGAGGATCTTGAGCTCTCCCTCGAGCGAAAGACCATAACCGGACTTGACCTCAACGGTGGTCACGCCGCGGCGCAGCATTGCGCTGAGGTGCTGTCGAGAACGCGCTACGAGTTCCTCGATGGGGGTGTTGGCCATTGCCTGGGCGCTTGTCAGGATACCGCCACCCGTGTACGCCTGGCCGTGCGCACGTGCCAGGAACTCCTCGGCGCGGCTGCCGGCGAAGACCGTATGGGTATGAGGGTCGATCAGCCCTGGCGTGCACGTAAGGCCGCAGGCTTCCAACGTGGGACCTTCCCAGTCCGGCACGCTGTCCATGGTCCCCACGGCCGCTACGGTGCCGTTGCGAATCAGGGTGAAGGCGTCCTGAAGCACGAGCGGTTTGGTCATGGATGCGCCACAGACCGGGGCATGTCCCTGGGCAGTGGCCAACTCCGCGATGTTACGAACAAGCAGGTCCATGGGTCGGCATTATAGACAGCGAATGGTTTTCTTTACAAAGCGCAGGTCAAGGGCTACCATCGGTAGCCGTGGTCGAACTGGACGGTCATGGACTGACGTTGCACGATGCTGAGCGCGTGGTTCTGGGGGGTGTGCCTGCATGCCCATCACCACGCGCCTTGGAGCAGGTGGAAGCCTCGCACAAGAGTGTGATGACCATCGTTGCCGAGGGTCGCACTGTGTACGGGTTGAGCACCGGCTTAGGGAAGTTGAGCCACGTGACGGTGGAATCCGGTGACCTAACGGAGCTGCAGCACAATCTTGTGCGGTCGCACGCCGTTGGTGTGGGCACTCCGCTGTCCGACGAGGCGGTGCGCGGCATGTTGCTGTTCCGAGCCAACTCGCTTCTCAAGGGTTGTTCGGGAGTTCGACCAAGGGTGGTTGATTGCCTCCTTGAGTGCCTCAATGCGGGCGTTGTTCCGGTAATCCCTGAGCAAGGTTCGGTGGGTTCCTCGGGCGATCTGACCCCGCTGGCGCACCTGGGGTTGGTGCTGATGGGCGAGGGTCGGGCGCGTTGGAGAGGCGAGGAGCTTGATGGAGGTGAGGCCCTTGCGCGAGCGGGTTTGGAGCCCGTGTTCCCCTTGGGTCCTAAGGAAGGCTTGGCCCTCCTCAACGGAACGGCGTACATGCTGTCGCTCACGTTCTTGGCCTGGCTGTTCGCACGACGCGCGCTCGATGCCGCGCTCAAGGTTTCGTCGCTTTCCTTCCAGAGTCTGCGGGGCCGGACGGAGCCGTTCGACCCCAGAATCCACGATGCCCGCCCTCACCCGGGGCAGGTTCGCGTTGCAGCGGCGATGCGGAAGCTGCTGGCGGGCAGCGGTCTTGTGGATACGCTGGCCGATGACGTGCAGGATCCCTATTCCTTACGGTGTTTACCCCAGCTCCTGGGGCCAACGTGGGAAGCCCTCGCTTGGGTTGCGTCCATCCTTGAGCGGGAGATGAACGCAGCGACGGACAACCCGCTTCTGTTTCCGGAAGGAGAAGCACTGTCGGGAGGGAACTTCCACGGGCAGATCTTGGCCTTTGCGGCGGAGCTTCTGGCGATGGCCGCAGCCGAGGTAGGGGCGTCGGCCGAGCGGAGGATGACGATCCTCCTCTCAGGGACGGAGCGGGGGTTGCCCGAATTCCTCACCCAGAGGCGGGGACTTCACTCGGGGCTGATGCTGACGCAGTACAGTGCTGCTGCGCTTGTGGCTGAGAACAAGGTCCTTTGCCACCCAGCCGTCGTTGACTCGATCCCCACATCCGGTGGCAAAGAGGACCACAATGCGATGGGTTCGGTGTCCGCCTGGAAGGCGCTTAGGGTATCGGAGAACGTGTGCCGCCAGGTTGCCCTGGAGTTTGTGTGCGCGGCCCAGGCGGCGGAGTTCGCGGGGGTTGAACAGCTATCGTCATCGGCCCGCCAGCTTCATGCGACGGTGCGGAACGTTGTCCCTCGCTTGGTGGAAGACAGGGCACTCTCCGCTGATGTGGAGAAGCTGGCGGCGCTCGTTCGTTCCGCTGGATTGGGTGAGCATGTCTTATAGATCGGGAATTGCTGCGGTTTTGGGGAAGACCAATGTGGGGAAGTCGACCTTCATCAATGCGGCTGTGGGTCGCAAGATGCTGATCGTGTCCGACCGACCTCAGACGACACGGAATCGGATTCGATGCGTGTATACGTCGGACGACGGCCAAGTTGTGTTTGTCGATACACCTGGGCTTCACCGCCCGGTGAACCAACTCTCCTCTCACATCCTCAAGGAGGCGTACCGTGCGCTTGCCGGTGTGGATGTGCTCGTCTACATGGTGGAGCCCTGGGGAGCGGTGGACCCGTATGACGAAGAGGTGATGGGGCGTCTTCGAGGGCTGCCCTGCGCCAAGCTCCTGCTGGTGAACAAGGTCGATGCTGCTCGCGGCAATGCCGTTCCGGAGACACTGCTCGCCTATGACGCACTTCAGGTATTCGACGAACTCATCCCGATCTCCTGCGCCCGCGGCACCGGTATTCAGGAGACATTGGCGCTGATCATGGAACGGCTCCCCGAGGGGGAGGCACTGTTCCCCGATGGGGCGCTTACGGATCGACCTCTGGAGTTCTTGGCCGCCGAGATCGTGCGAGAGAAGATCTACCAGTTGACCTATCAGGAGATCCCCTACTCGGTCGCGGTGCTCGTGGAGCATATCGAGGAGCGGGAGGACAAGCCGTTGATTGAGGTGCACGCTGTTGTGTACGTGGCTCGGGATTCTCAGAAGGGGATCGTGATCGGCTCGGGGGGGGATAAGCTCAAGGAGATCGGGCGGCGGGCAAGGATGGATCTGGAGGCGATGCTGGGACGTCAGGTCTTTCTCCGGTTGAACGTGAAGGTGCGACCCGAGTGGACCCAGAACCCTGAAGATGTCGCCCGGCTCACCGGGCCCTGAGCATGCGGGTGGCCTCGGCCCCCGCCATGGTGCTGATCGAGGACAGAGATGGGGACCAACGGAATAGGCGATTTCGTCATCGAATCTGTTACAGAGCAGGCGGGCTACCGGGCTTGCGAGCGGTTACAGCGGGAAGTGTGGGGATTCGCGGACGCTGCGCTCGTTCCCGACCACGCCATCCATACGATGCTCGACGCGGGGGGGCTGCTTCTCGGGGCCTACGATGGAATCGGTCCGGGAAAGGAGATGGTGGGGTTTGTCCTGTCGCTGTTCGCTCGCAGCGACGACGGTGGGCTGCGGCACTGCTCGTTTATGGCTGCGGTGGCACCCGAGTGGCAGGGCCGCGGTGTAGGGCACAAGCTGAAGCTTGCCCAACGAGAGCATGTACTGCGTCAGGGGATTGACCGCATCACGTGGACGTTCGACCCGTTGGAGTCGCGGAACACGCACTTCAACCTGAACAAGCTGGGCGCGGTGGTCACGCGCTATGTGCCGAATTATTACGGCG
>PUMK01000041.1 GCA_003551325.1 Candidatus Acetothermia bacterium
GGCAGGTCCGCCTTGAGGCGCGCAACGAGGGCCTCTGTGGAAGGAGGGCTTTCCATGACATCACCCTTTGCTCGTTCCAGTCACCGCTTATCCCATCGTACCTAAGATGTCCGCTGCAGGCAAAGTCACAGCCGAAGCGGCTCGGAGCCCAACGAACAGATGCGCTGGAGACCCGAACTCCCCGCCCAGGGTGACGTCACGCGTCCTTCGCAGGAGAACGAACCTCCCAACGGGCCTTCTACGAAGTGGCAAGGTAGCACGGGGGGTTCGGAGAACCGAAGTTACCCGGCGTCACGTCGCAGCGTGGCGTGCCGTCAACGGGTAATCTAGAGTTGCTAGGGAGGGTAGACCGTCAATGCGAAACACCGGTGATCAGAACCCATGTCGGCCTGATCGTCCAGCGCACATCTCTTCCTATGCCGAGGCGTGCCTTACCGCCCTGGCGTCGCGCGGAGTCGGAAGGTGCGTGTTTCGTGGTGTCACAGAGGATGTCGACGCGTGGTGGACTCCCTCAGCAACTGCTCAGGACCGACACCGTGTTCTCGAGGTGATTGAGGACACCCTCCGGTCGTTCGGCCAGGTCCACCGGCGCACGTGGGGTGATGTGGCGAGCGTTGAACTCCTGGACAAGGGACAGGTGGTGTTCAGCTTCCAGGTGGCCCATCGCTCCGCCCAGCTCGAGCCGCCGGCACCTGCTCCGTGGACGGACGTCCTGCTCGACAGTTTCGCCGATCTTCTGGCCAGCAAGATGGTCGCCCTTGTCGAGCGTGGTGCGCCTCGCGATCTTCGCGACATCCATGCACTGTGCAAGGCCGGATTGACGACGCCTGAGCAGTGCTGGACGCTGTGGCGCCGTCGACAACGTCTTGCCGGCAGCGACGTGGACAGCAGCCGTGCTCGATTGGCTGTGGAGACGCACATCGCACGGATCGCCCAGCACCGTCCCCTGGCCGAGATCACCGATCCACAACAGCGCGAGGAGGCGGAACGGACGCGAAACTGGTTCAGCAAGGAGTTCCTCCATGCGCTTACGGAACAATCCTAATCGTGGATGGATCGACGGAGCACTGTATCCCGACACTGTGCCCCCTGAGGCGCTTGATGACCTCGCGGGACGCGTGGATTTCCTGGCCCGCCTGTGCGCAGCTTGGGACTTCGGCGTCCTGCCCAGCGAAGCTACGGTGACCGAGATCCGCCGTAGCGCATGGCGCGAGGCGGTGGATGCCTGCCGCCTCCTCACATCCCCCTCCTATCACCTCGTGCGAGATTGGCACAACCTGCCCAGGCTTCCCTACCTGGGCCAAGAGCTCGCCTACATCCGCGACGATCCCAACCTGAAGCACGTCTGAACGCAGGCCCCGGCGCACCTCCCGGACCGCGCATCAGCAGGCACCGCCCTTGAGCGGGCGGTCGACGTCGCTGCGTTCGCCGGCGGGTCCTCGAGCGGCGCGGAGCGGCTGCCCCTACGCCGTGTGGAGCGGGCGATCGAGGAGCACCATAACCGCCTCCCACAGGCCTTCGGGGAACGTGGGGTGGGCGTGCACGGTGGCCGCTACGGCTTCGCCGTCCATCCCCTGCTGAATGGCGAGCGTCGCCTCGGCAATGAGGTCCGAAGCGTGCGGACCGACGATCTCCGCGCCCACCAGGCGTCCACGGGCATCGGAGGCCACCTGGAAGTGGCCGACGGGTTCGCCCTCGGCTTGGGCGCGGCCCAGAGCGGCCAGGGGGAACCGCCCGACCTTCCCCCCCTCCTTGGCCACCTCGTCCACAGGACGACCCACGAGGGCCACCTCCGGGTGGGTGAACACGGCCTGGGGGATGAGCGGGGCAGAGGCGTCCACGGGGCGTCCGGCCAGGTGGTCGGCAAGGAGGAGCCCTTCGTGGGAGGCCTTGTGGGCGAGGAGCGCCCCGCCTCGGAGGTCTCCGATGGCGTAGGTGCCGCGGGCGGCCTGGAAGCTGGCGTCGGTGGTGACGAAACCCTTGGACGGTTCCACGCCAACGGTTTCAAGCCCGAGATCAGAGGGATACGGCCGACGACCCACGGCCACCAACACAGCATCCCCTTCGATTTCCTCGGTCTCCTCGCCGGTGCGCACCTTCACCCCGGCACCGGTAAGGCCTTCGGCCGCCGCCCCGAGCTTGATCGCCATCCCTTGCCGGGTGAGGGCCTGACGGAGGAGGGCCTGCCCACGGCGGGAGAGGCCGAACCCGGGGAGGAGTTCGTTCGTCATCTCCACAATCACGATCTGGCTTCCCAGCCGGCGGTACACAGTGGCCATCTCCAGTCCGATGACGCCGCCGCCAACGACGACCAGCCGCTCGGGGACCCGCGGAAGGAGCAGGGCATCCCACGATGTCCACACCCGCTGCCCGTCGAAGGGGAGCCCGGGAAGCTCGATGGGCTGGGAGCCTGTGGCGAGGACGACCGTATCGGCGGACAGCGTGCGGGTGTCACCCTCACCGCGAATACGCACCTTCCCCTCTCCGGCCAACGCACCTCGTCCGGAGACGACCTCCACACCCGAGGCCCTGAGGAGCTTGGCCACCCCCTGGCCAAGTCCGTCGACCACTTCCGCGGTGCGGGCACGGAGCTTGTCGAGGTCCACATCCGGCGAGACGTCGATCCCGGAAGCGGCCAGGGCCTCAGCCTGGCCGAGTACCGCGGTGAGCGCGAACAGGGTCTTCGTGGGGATGCACCCTTCGTTCAGGCACACGCCCCCCAGCTTTCCCTGCTCGATGAGCACGGTGTCCACGTTCAGCTGACCAAGCCTCCGGGCACACACGTACCCGGCGGGCCCGCCGCCCACAACAACGACCTGTGCGCTGTCCATGCTATCCCCTCCCCGCTTGAGTGTACCCGTTGACCGAAGAGGCTGAAGGGACACGTCGTCCCCCGCATGAGCTTCCTCAGAGTAGGCGTTATCATCGTCGGGAGATCCGAGGTGCGCACGCACCCCTCGACGAGCGGCACGGGGGCAGGGAGGATGAAGACATGCGACAATGGCTGGTAAGGCAACAACGTTTCGCGATACTCCTCCTCCCAATGTACACCGCTCTCATTGCCTATCTTTCCTTGGGGAGGAGCTATCCTGCCCCGTTGGACAGCATGTTCACCACGGCGGGCTCACGCATCTTCCACTTCGGAGGGTACTTCGGGCTGGCCGTGCTGATGGGATGGGCATTGTGGGGGAGGGTCTCCCGCGCGCCGTTGCTGGCGCTCGTGTTCGCCTTCGTGTACGGCCTCTCCTTGGAGGGGCTCCAGCACTTCATCCCCGGACGAGGACTGTGCGAACTGGATCTTCTGCTGAACTTCTCCGGGGCGGGGATCGGCGCCGTATGCGTGTACGGGCTGCTGGGTTCCCGCCAAGAAGCGTAGCCGCCCCATCGGTGGACCCGGTGGAGCTGTGTCACGCAGAGGCCTATGTGGTCGGGACCCCTGACCCCAGTGGAGGTGAGGCGTGGAGCAGTTGATGAGGGAAGCGATCGCTGAGGCAAAGGCTGATTTCGCTGAGGTGCGTTGGGACGAGACCGCCTGGTCACGCGTGGCGTTTCAGCGGGACCAGCTGATGGCCTTGGAGCAATCCCGGGAGGTGGGCGGGATCGTCCGCGCGTTGGTGGGGGGTGCCTGGGGGATCGCGTTGCTGACCGATCCGGCGGAGCTTCCCGCCCAGCTTGCGGAAGCGACCCGCCTGGCCCGGTTGGCCGCCAAGCACATCAAGGACCCCACGGAACTTGCCGAGGTGCCCGTGGAGGAGGCGCACCATGCCGCGGAGCTGAAGGAGGATTTCCGGCAGGTTCCCCTGGCCCGCAAGCGCGCGCTTGCCGAAGGGTACAACAAGCAGATCCTGGGGTTTGCCCCGGAGATCGTTTCCACAACCGTGCGCTACGCGGACACGTTCCGCAGGAGCTGGTACGCAAACTCCGAGGGCACCCACGTGTACCAGGAGATCCCGGACGTGACGTTGGTCCTCGCTGCGGTGGCCCGCCGCAACGGGGACATCCAGCAGGCGTTCGAGCCGATCGGCGAGGCTGGCGGCTACGAGCTCGCCCTGGGCCATGAGGTTAAGGCCGAGGAGACGGCCAAGCGTGCCGTCGATCTCCTCAACGCCAAGCCGATGAAGGGCGGTACCTACACGGTGATCCTCGACCAGGAGCTCGCCGGCGTGTTCATCCACGAAGCGTTCGGCCATATCTGTGAGGCGGACTTCCTGTACCGAAACCCCCACATGCGCGAGGTCATGCAGATCGGGAAACGGTTCGGAGCCGACATCCTCAACGTGGTCGACGACGGGTTCATCCCCGGATCCCGGGGCAATATGCCGTTCGACGACGAAGGCGTGCGCCGCCAGAAGGTGTACCTCATCCGCGAGGGCATCCTCACCGGACTCATGCACTCCCGCGCCACGGCGAAGAAGATGGGGATGGAACCCACGGGCAACGCCCGCGCCGTTTCCTGGGAACACGAACCGATCGTGCGCATGCGCAACACGTACATCGAGCCCGGCGACGCGTCGTTCGAGGAGATGCTCAGCGGCGTGGATCACGGCATCTACGCGAAGGCAGCATTCGGCGGGCAGACGATGTTCGAACAGTTTACGTTCTCCGCTGCCTACGCCTACGAGATCGAGCGGGGGGAGGTGGGCCCCATGGTGCGCGATGTGGTGCTGACGGGGAACGTGTTCCACATCCTGAAGAACATCGACATGGTGGGGAGCGACTTCCGCCTCGCCGGTGGCGCCGGCGGATGCGGTAAGGAAGGCCAGTCCCCGCTTCCCGTGACGGACGGGGCACCCCACGTGCGGGTTCACGAGGTCACGATAGGAGGGAGCTAGGATGGAGCTACTGAAGCGGGCTGCAGAGAAGACCGACGCCGCGGAACTCTACATGGAGCACCGCGAGGGCACCTCAGTGACCTTCAACACGGGCGATCTGGAGTCCGTGAAGTCGGAGTCGGTGGTGGGCCAAGCACTGCGGGTGATCGCGGGCGGGAAGCTCGGGTTCGCCGCCACCACCGGCCCCAAAGGCGATGGGCTCCTGGAAGCGGCGATGGCGTCCGCCCAACACGGTGACCAAGCACCGTTTGCGTTCACCGCCAGTGAATACGGAACACCGGTCGACGTCTACGACGAGCAGGCGGTCGGCCTGTCCGAGGACACCCTCATCGGATGGGCGACGGAGGCGATGGCAGCGGTCAAAGAAGCCTTCCCCGATGTGCACACCAACGCGGCCCTGCGGCGCGGTCGGGTGGAGGTGTCCGTGGGCAACACCGCCGCACCGGTTCGCACCGAGCGACGCTCGCACCTTTCGATGAGCGTGGACGCCGAATGGGTTCGGGAAGAGGACATCTACGCCGTGGGCGCGGGCCAAGCGGTGCGCAAGCTCACTGACCTCGATCGGGAGAGGCTGGTGGCGGATGTCCTCCGGCAGCTCGAGTGGGGCCGCGATGTCGCCCCCACGCCGACCGGGA
>PUMK01000206.1 GCA_003551325.1 Candidatus Acetothermia bacterium
CGGTCATCAAGGAACTGTTCGGCGATTGACAAGCATCGTCCCCTCTTCGCTTGCTCCGACCTGGTGTCTCAGATTGCCAGACACTAGTCTGCACAACCGAGCACCGCTGGTACCCCTAACCATTCTGAGTTTGAACCGGGTCGTTGAGTGGTTAAGGCAGATCAACGCTCTACAGGAGGCACCTACATGACATCTAACATGGCGCAGCGCCACCCTGGCGTAGTTCTCCTGGGGAGGTCTCCCTCTGAAGGTGAGGGCCTCGCTGGACTCCAGAAACGCCGCCAGTTCCTCCATCTCCATCACGCGTGGGTCGCTCAGCATGACGTTCATCGCCTCCTAGACTGCGACCCACGCTCCCCGTCCTCCAGCCCACGCTCATGCTCCCCCCGCGTGAGAACCAGGGACGCCCTTCATGCTCATCTTGCAAGAGACAACTCTTTGGGTTTGATCGGCGTGTGAAGAGTGCTAGAATGAAGCAAGATGGGCGGAAGCGAAGAGTTCGGTACAGGAACGTTGGTGGATGAGAGAGGGAATGAGCTGGTGCGGGTTCGGTACAGACTGTGGGTGGGTTCCGCCCCTCATCCAGAGGATAGAGAAGGGTTTGCGATGTTCCCAAGAGGGGAGCTGGAGGATGGTGGTGAGGGAGTCCTCCCGGATGGACTACCGTCCGAGTGTTTCCTTGTGCGGCAGGACGGAAGAGCCATGAGGATCCGCCTTAACGTTGAAGGCGGGGAGGGACGTCGCGCGGTTTTCGTTGATGCAAGAGTACCCAACATCGATTCCATATAGCGACCGACCGTGAATCCACTGTGCTTCCATCCTATGTGAGTGCTAGCTACGTTCAGGACCTGAAGCTCTGACAAACTGGTGCAGGGAATGCTGTCCACGTACTCCTGCTGTGGGAATACCAGAAGCCCAAGCGTTGAGTTGACGAGTTGTGTTAGCTCAAAGACTTGCTTTCCTTCAGCCTTAAGCCCTTCCAGCGCCTCTAGATTGGCCTTGGTGCGCTTGGCGAAATCGCTGACCACCTCTTCGTACATCATTGCTACTCCTTTCGGCCATGACCCTTGGCTTCAGAAGACCCTCTGTCGATGGACTGCTGTCTTATTGTCTCTGAAGACCACGGTTCGCCCGAAGTGGTGGGAGGGCAGTTCCGGTCAAGCTTGAACGGTCCCGTCACCGTAAGTCATCAAGGAACTCCGAGGACGGATCGATACCCGTAACAAGAAGCTGCTCCCTCGCCCGGGTGCAGGCGACGTAGAGCAGGTGGCGTTCCGTATCATAGACCTCTTGCAGGTCACCCTCATCGCCCACGGTCTCGATTCGCTCTTGAAGCGGGACGACCTCGTCATCACACGCCATTACCGCAACAGCACGGAACTCCAATCCCTTTGCCAGGTGCATCGTACCGATGGCAACTGATCCCTTTGTCGGCGCGACGCTCTCATCGAGCACCCCAGACCGAAGGCCGGACCTCCCGACGGCTGCCTCGGCACGTGTGAGTTGGCCAGCAGAGCGGACGAAGACGCCTATCTCGTGTGCCAACACACCGGTTTCGGCCTGCTCCGCGAGCCACATGCCCACAGCCTCCGTCTCCTCGGCCTGAGTACTGAGCACTCGTATGAGAGGCGGCGGTCCGCTGAAGACGGAGATCGTGTCGCTCCTATCTTCCCGGTTACCGTCAACATCCGTCATTTCCGAGCCCAGCAGGCGGTCGGCCTGTTGGCGGATCTGATGCGAGGTTCGGTAGTTGACCCGAAGGGTTCTGGATCGTCCGCGAACATCTACACCGAGTGACTTCCACGAGAATGGCTGTTGGAAGATCCTCTGGCCCAGGTCCCCTGCGAAGAAGAGCCCGTTCGGTCGGTCCCCCGCTAGGGCAGCGAGGAAGCGCATCTGGGCCACGCTGAGGTCCTGAGCCTCGTCGATCACTGCGAAATCAAACGGTAGATTCCTTCCTTCCGCGAGCGCTGAAGTCACCGCCGCGAAGACCCCTGATTGTGTCATGAGGCCTCGCTCTCGCAGTGCAGTGCGGACCTTCTCGAAGACATCCCATAGGACTGCGCGCCGCTTCTCCGGTAGGCGTGTCCTGCGCCCCAGTCGGACAACGTCCCGGTACTCCTCCCAGGTGCAAAGCTGCCAAGCATCGACAACGTGTTCCCACTCCGTGAGCAGGAACTGCTCGCTGAACCTCTGGGAGTCCGCGGCGTCCGAAGCCTCCTGGAGGAGCCTCCTCAACTCGTCGGGGGCAACGAGCCTAAGCGAGCCGAAATGGGCCTTGTACAGACGTTGCCCGAGTCGGTCCAGGGAATGGACATCGATGCGCTCGGCAAGCTGTGGCTCATCACCGGTCAGCCGACGGAGCTTGATCCTTAGCGCATGGGCCAGAGTGTCCGAGAAGGTTGCGAGGAGCACGCGTGCATCCGGGTGTCTCCGCGCAAGATGGACAGCGCGGTGTAAGGCCACGATCGTCTTCCCTGTTCCGGCCGAGCCGGAGACTCGAGCTGGTCCGGAGTAGTCGCGGCGGATCGTCTCCTCTTGCTCCGGATGCAGGAAGACCGTCCATCTCTCCCACGGGTAGTCAAGAGCCCGCCTGAGTTCCTCAGCATCCGTCAACAGGCGGAACCGGCGCTTCGCATCAGGATGATCGAACGGATCCTTGACGGGGGTTGTAGGCTGGGGCGGCACCCGCGGCTTCCCTCCAGTGGCAAGCTCGAGTAACGCCTCAGCTGCCTCGGCAGGAAGGTGCTCGGCCACCGCCAACAGGGCATCTTCGTCTGCCTGCTTAACGTCCGACACCCACTCCGGAGGGACACCGTACGCAAGAAGCTCTTCATCAGGCGTGTCGCGAAAGGGCGGAACCTGTGGAGAGACTGGCCTCTCCTCATGGACATAGACCGGCACGCGGATTTCCTGAACCGTCTCTCGAATCTCCACAAGCTGTGCGGCACCTGTCTTGGGGTGCGTCTCCAGCTTTCTACGCGAGGCCCAATCGTAAGCACGGTCATGGTGGTCCACGTAGCAGAGCAGCAGGCTGTCGGCTGACCTATGAACGATGAGCCGAAGGTCTGCACTCACCCGAACCGACCAGAAGTTCTTGTCCTTGGCCTTGTCCAGCTTGTGAAACTGGTGTCCGGGTCTAGCGTGGTTCATCTGGAGATCGAAGGCGGTGGTCTTCACGGCCTTCTGCGCGTCTCCCGTAAGGCGGGCAAGACTGTCCGTGAAGGTGTCGGCGATGCGGAAGTCCATCGTCCCTACACCCGGAATACCTTCATCACTTCGTCCCCAAGGTGGTTGATGACCTTCACCGCAATGCATCCAGACGTTGGCCTCTCAAAAGGCCGTGAGGTGTCATTGTGGAGCGTTGCCCATGCCTCTTCGTTGATCTCCGCCTTAAGCGTTGTCTTCAGCGCCTTGTACGGATCGCTCTGCCCGAGGAAGTAGGCATGGCGGACGAAGAAGCTCTCCCCGTTGTAGTCGGTATCGATGAACCAGCAGGCGATCCCGTCCGCTGAGTCGCTACGGACTTCACCGGTGGTGGGGTCGAACACGTCCACCCCGTTCACCCTCACTCGCAACATGTCTCCTTCTTCGGGAAGCAGGTCAATATCTGGCTCACCGAAGATCACGAACAAGTTGCCCGTGCTGGTGGTCTTCAGATCTGCAGCCATGTGGAGGTCGGCGTTCATGCGGGCCTTGAGCACGGGAATACGGCCCAGCTTGTGGAACTCGCTCGCGTGTGCCTCGTAGTTGAACGCGCATGCTATGAGCGTATCGAACCCGGCATCTCCCGCTTCTCTTGCGGCCTCGACGAGATCCTGTCGGGACACTGTCCCGAACTCCGGTCCGATGAAGATCCCCGCTCTCCTTTCCTGATCCGCTTCCATGTAGCGGCCCTCCGCACAGATGTAGGTCCCGGGCCAACCGACAAGCGATGTGAATGTGATCTTGTCTTCTTTGTGCGGCTGCTGCACGCCAGCGATCTTCAAGTTCTCAAGGATCATCTGCTCGAAAACGTGGGCTGTATCTTGGTCAACAGCGCCTTGCTGCGTCCTGAGCGGATCGACCAGCTCGTCATCTTCGTCCACAGAAAAGACCCGGTGCGGGCTCAGGCTCTCCACGGTGAAGGGACCTGCAACCCGGACCTTCTTATCGTCCACGTACGGCTTGTCGTAGAGGTACTCGTGGTCGGCTTTGGCAGCTATCGAGGCGTCGATTTCCTTCTGTCGGGCGATACGGGCCTCCCAGAAGTCGGCAAGGGGTGCTTTCACCTCCCCAGGCCAGTCGGGAGGAGCCTCGCGGGGAACCTCCCACTCAACCAGTTCATAAGCGGCAACCACTTCACCGCTTGGCATCTTGAACGTGGCACCTTCAGGGGCATCGAACTTCACTTCCATCCCCTCTCTGCCTCCCGTAGTCACCCGGTACGGCGTTTTATGGCCACGCAGAGCGGCATTCAGCCGGGCAAGTGCTTCGACGACCTTGGGGTGCCACTTCTCCCAGACCACGTCGATCTCTGTGTTGTTGGCGATGGACTTGAGGGTGACATGAGGAACGCGCTCATAGACGAATCCCTGACGTACGCTACCGAAGGTCGGCTTCTCCACGTAGCTCTTCCCACTTAGCTCGGCCTCCTTACGACGACCCTCGGGCGAATCGGCCAAGAGGTAGTACGGGTAACGCGCGCCCATGATGCGGGCACGCGCCAGGGCCAGTGCCACGCGGGAGGTGTCTATGGTGATCCAGCGGCGGCCCCATTGCTCAGCGACATAGGCGGTCGTCCCTGAACCGCAGGTTGGGTCGAGCACGAGATCGCCGGGGTCTGTGGCCATCAGGAGGCAGCGCTCGATAACACGTGGCAGAGTCTGCACAACATAGAGCCGATCTGACGAGAACCCTGACGTTTGAGTATCGCTCCACGTGTTCGTGAAGGGAGTCACGGGGTAATCCTGCAGGTAGTACACGAAACGGAGGTTGTTCCCCTGGGGGAAAAGCCTCCCTGTCAGGGAAATCCGCTTGACCCCTTCGGTCTTCACGCTCCAGTGACGTCCTTTGGTTGGGTAGTAGTCTCTTCCCCTGAAGCGAACAGGGCGATCAGCATTGCTGGAGCCCATTGAGACCAGTGGGTATGGTTGGAATACTCGGACAACTTCATGTCCGTGGGACTCAAGCGCTGTGATGGATCCGCGCATAACTTTTGAAGTCTCGCCGTATCTGTATTGAGTAGCGCCCTCATCGCCCGGCGTTCGCATGAAGTAGAGTGGACGGTGCTTCGTGACCTCGGATTTTGCATACCACAGTATCGAGTCGGTTATGCACGGGATGAACGCACTACTATGACCACCAGTTGTCTGAAACTTAATCTCGGACCTGAAGCAATCCTCCCCAAACACTTCATCCATCAGCGCCCGCACTCTGTGCACGTTTTCGTCGCCGATTTGGACAAAGATCGAACCCGATTCCGTCAGCAGGTCTCTTGCCACGGTGAGCCGGTCCCGAAGGTACGTGAGATAGCTGTGGATGCCGTGCCGCCAGGTGTCGCGGAAGGCTTTGACCTGCTCGGGCTCGCGGGTGATGTGGTCGGCCTTGCCATCCTTCACGTCGCGGCTGGTGGTGGACCACTGGAAGTTGCTGTTGAACTTGATGCCGTAGGGCGGGTCGAGGTAGATGCACTGCACCTTGCCGCGGAGCCCTTCACGCTCGGCGAGGCTGGCCATGACCTGGAGCGAGTCTCCCAGGATCATCCGGTTGCTCCAGTTCTGGTCGTGCTGGTAGAACTCGGTCTTCTCCACGCCCTCCGGGATGCCGTTGAAGTCGGAGAACAGGTCGATCTGCTCTTGCACTCCCGCAGCACGCTTTCGTTCTTTGGTCTCCTCAAGCAGATCGTCGATCAGGGCCTTCGGATAGAGCTTCTCCTGGATGTACAGGGGCGGAGCGTGCACGACCAGATCGCTCCAGTCCTGCTCGTCCTTGCCGCGCCAGACGAGCTGTGGGTCGAGGTCCGTGTTGCGTGGGTAGCGGAGCGTCTTTGGCGCCCTCTGTTCCTGTTCCATCACCGACTGATACTCGGCGGTGGGGATGTTCCGCCGCTTGTCATCTGTGTGGCGGAGGGCCTCCACTTCCTTCGGAGATCGCTTCTTGGCCATAGCTACCTGCTCTCCTTGACCGGCTGTGCGATAGCGTCCTCGATCATCTTGTTGAACTCCTGCTCAACTGCTTCTTCGAAGTCCGCTTCCATCCGGAACACCTGTCTGAACTCAGCGAAGGCCCAGCGGCCGCAAGCTCGCAGGTTATTGACCCCAGGGATCCAGTACGTCTCCATCGTGGTCTTCTTTTCCTTAGCGTCCTCCCGTCGATAGCCCTTGATCTCGACCACAAGATGCAGCAGGTCATCCGCGCCGTGACCATCGTCGATGAGCACGATGAAGTCGGGCAAGTACCTCTTCATCTCCGAGCCGTACAGATAGGGAACCTCCAGGCCCAGATTGTGGTTCTTCGTGTACGCAACAACCTTCGGATGCTTCTCGGCAATGCGGCAGAACTCCGCCTCCCAATCGCTGTCAAGCACCACCCAGTTGACGTGGTTCTTCGGAGGCGGGCCACCCGTATCCCAGCGTGCCCGTGACGTGGTGAAGCGCACATGGGTTGTGGAGCCTGTCGGTGTGTAGGGATCCAGCAAGGCCTTGATCGGGCGATGCCCCTCAAGGGCACGCGTGATCCCCGTGGTGATCCTGTTGCAGGCGATGTCCGCAAGCTCCTGGTACATAAGGAGCGCTGGAAACGTATCGCCCGTACACACAAGGCAGGAATCGAGCCACTGCTTGGTGATGCGCTTGAGCTGGCCGAAGAGATGAAGCTTTGGGTCCCCGCCGGGGTCGCGCCACTTCGTGTAGAGGAGGTGCCGGGTGAGTTCGAAGAGGATGGTCGAGAGGCGCACATCGCCGAGGTGCCGAACGCTTAGATCGACTGCCTCACCGATGATCCCTGCGTTTCGGGTGATCGTTGGGCCTACAAGATCGGGCGTTAGCTCAAGGACCGAGTCCTCGTTGAACGAGGCTGTCAGGCGCTCTTCCGGAAGCTCTACACGATAGCCTTCTACACGGGGGAATCGGATTTCCAGATGGTCGCGCTCAGGACGCACGGCCTTCACCTGGACAGTCTCCCTCGGCGGGCGTGGTGGGGCAACGACCGGCTTGGCCGTGAAGTCAAACGGGACGCCGAACACGTCAGCGTACTCAGGGTTGAAGAGCCCTTCTTCGTTCAGGTCGTACGACTGCCGACGTAGGGCCCGTCCGATGACTTGCTCGCAGAGGAGCTGCGTGCCGAACGCCCGGATCCCCAGGATGTGGGTGACGTTGTTGGCATCCCAACCTTCGGTGAGCATGGAGACCGAGACCACACAGCGTATGTCGGCGCCCAACTGGCCGGTTTTACCGACCGTGTTCATCACCTCGCGCAGGAGATCCTGGTCGGAGATGCTCTCGGCCGCACGGATATCGCCTGTGCGCTCGACGATCTCCCGGCGGAAGCGGTCGATCTCATCGGCCGCCATCTTGCGAAAGTTCGTGTCGAGCACATCTCCGGACTCCAGCTGCTCCGAATCGATGAGAATCGTGTTGGGTTTGGGAAGCGGGTTGCCCGTCGTCTCGTCGAAGTTGCGGAATAGGCTTAGCCGCCCGTGCTCCAGCGTTGAGCTTCCGTCCTCGTTCTCGCGGATGAACCCCGAGAGGTAGTCAAAGACGAGCTTCGAGATGGACGTGTTCTGGCAGACGATGATGAAGCACGGAGGGACAGGCATCCCCTTCACCTGCCAGAGCCGGAACGTCTTCTCGTAGTGACCATAGAGGGCGTCGATGGCAGTACAGAGTCGCGTTGGAAGCTTGAGCGGATCAAGGGTTCCGCTCTTGCCACGGCCCTTCTTGGGCATATGCTTGCGTATGTTCTCCCAAAGGTTGCGGTACATGGGCATCTCGTTACCTGGGATGTTCTCGGCGACAGGAACGCGGGGAAGCTTCACAATGCCACACTCGATCGCGTCCATCAGAGAGAAGTCGCTTACTGTCCAAGGGAACAGCGTCCCTTCAGCATACCCTGAGCCCTGAAGGAAGAAGGGGGTGGCTGAGAGATCGAACACCCTTGAGATTCCAAGCTTGCGTTTCACAGCCTCAAGCCCGGAGATCCAGATGCGTGCGGCCTCGTTGCTCTTCTCCGCTTCCCTCTTCTCCTCGCCCTTCAGGGCGATCTCGTCTGGATCTGGCGGCTTCTCCCGATAGCAGTGGTGAGCTTCATCGTTCAGCACCATGATGTGCTTCATCCCCATGAGATCAGGCATCACGCGCTGGATCATCTGCCCTTCCGTTTCGGTGGTCTCCGGAGGCTGCCCTGTGCGGCCTTGGAGCAACTGACGGCCACCCTTGGAGATCTCAACCCGCTCGCGGAGCCTGAACGCGTGGAAGTTCGTGATGACAATCTTCGCCCGCTGCACGTCTTGAAGCAGGTCGCTGGGGACCAACTCCCGGGATCCAAAGTAGCTGTCGGGGTCGTTGGGCTGAAGGACGCGGAGGCGATCCTTGATCGTCAGACCGGGCGCAACGACCAGGAAGCCGCGTGTGAACTGCCGGCTGCCAGGATGGCGGATCGCGTTGATCGTCTGCCACGCGATCAGCATCGCCATGACGGTTGTCTTGCCTGCCCCGGTGGCGAGCTTGAGGGCAACGCGATGCAGTTCAGGGTTGGCATCTCGGTTGGCCGAAGCGAGATGCTCAAGGATGCGCTTCCCAAACCTGAAGTGTGGAGCGACTTCTGTCAGCCAGATAGCAGTCTCGACAGCCTCAACCTGGCAGAAGAAGGGCCTATAGTTGCTGAACCGATGATGCCTCCAGTGTTGGAGCAGGCGCGCGGTCTCAGGGGTCACCTGCCACTGGCTTGATGGCAAGGCACGCCACCTATCGACGTGATCGCGCACCTCGTTGATGTTCGACGTGATGTTGTACTGCTGTTCCTGAGTTGAAAGTCCCTTGCCCTCTTCGAAAACGAGCTGTTCTTGTTCTCTTGGCCTGCGCTTCTTCGGCTTAGGGATCGGGGTGATGAACGAAGCACGCCGGCGCTGCTCAAGGGTCTGTTGGGTGGGCTGCCCTGCCTCGTCCAACTCCCAGTGCCGGCCCGGGTGCTCGTAGGGCGAGTTCAGTATGGGGTGCTTGAAAAAGGCATCATCCATGCTCAAGACACTCCCTGGATCTACATGCCATGCTGCCCATACAAGTGCCAATGTCGCAGAGAACCAAGCTGCCTTCCGCCATCCGCCCTCCCGCCTGTGCTCCTATTCGGGCGTGCTTCTCGGTGTTCAGCGGCGTTTGTATGGCGATGGATTCCCGTACACGCCCTACACCGATCCTAGCGGAATGCGCAGCGAAGGGGCAACGTAGATATGCGTGACAAAGCGCGATCGGCTGAGAGCGACCTCCCTCACCCAATCCTGTTACCGATGCTCCTTCCTGTTCCTGGACGTCTCGTAAATGAGGTGGAGAGTTCCTGACCGTTGGCGGGATAGTGGAAGCGCCGCCGCGGCGTGCGGCCGATCCGGCCGAGCTAGCGGAACTCCCCAAGCAGAACGTGTGAGGGAGGCCCAGGACAACGGCTTCGCGCGAGCTGCACTCACCGTCCATCAACACAGCACTTCTGGCGCACGCACGAGGCTTCACAGCGAACCTTGCATCGTAGGTGGCCCTTGACCTGAACTGTGAGTCCAGGAGGCTCAGAGCAACACCCTCATCGGCCACGGGATCCCGAAGGACGTGCACGAGGCAGAGCGTGTTGTTTCAGACTTGCCCACCTAAGGCACCTCCCCTAGCCAACGACCCGAGTTCGGCAGCGAAAGCGTTTGATGGATGTCCCGTCTGGACCCTCATGCTCTTCGACATCAAAGCCCTCAACGTACACAATGTCCGTGCGACCTCTTTGGCCGTCCCACCATTGCAGCCGCTGCGTCGACTCCTTCATTCCCTGTACTCGGGCCATCCAGTCGATGGAGTCGCCAGGCAGGATCGCCCCAGAAAACGAAACAATCCCTCCACTCTCAGCAATTACGGACTGCAGAGCATCGGACGGCACCTCAACGTCACCCAGCTTTGCCGATCTGGACACCTGCACCACCTCCTCCCATATCCTACCATGCCACCTCCGGAGACCAGGGGATTCGCATGCCCATGCCGGAAGACGGGGCGGGTGTCATGAAAGGCGGGGATATGAGTCTCACAGCAGCACACAGAGAGGCTGAGACGTCCCGTTCTTGCCCTGTGTTTGGTGGTGTGGTAGGAGAGGGGAAGAACATCCTGTGGGGCGCCCAGGATCGATCTGAGAGCCTCTCAGCCGCCTTCAGTGGCCTCCCAGCAGCTCCACCCACCACGGGGGGGGCCAGCGTACGCCCACAGCTCAGCAGCTTCACCATCATGCGGACTCTTTCTCAAATAGCCAAGGAATCACAGCATCGCGGTCCTGCCTGGTGATGATCGAGACAGCCAGTACAAGAAACCAGCTTGCTCGCTTGATGCAGTGCCGTCAGGTACGTGTCCAAGGCGTTGCCTATATCTCCTCCTTGTCACGATCCTCCGCCGCCAGGACGTACACCGCTCGATCCCAGCAGCTCAGCTCCTCCTGCACAAGGTACTCCCGGATGCGCTCGTCCAGGTCTTCCGGACACTCAATCTGGGCGATCGTCTTCCTGAGCCTCTTGTGGGCCTTCCCGATCACCCGCTCGATGACCGCGCAGTACATGGCTCGCTTGTACGCATCTCCCAGCACTTCCTCCTCCGGGATGACCTTCTCGACCTCGTGCTCGTCCAGCTTGGCGGTCAGCCATGTAATGAGCTGCTCAGAGGTCATGGCGTTGATCTCCACGCGCTGGCCGCGCCAAGCACGGATCTTGCCACACGAATCCCTCAACGCGAAACGCACCAGGAAGTCCATCTCCTCCAACGTGGCCCCGTACTCCACCAGCTTGATCCGCGGATCCTTCGCTTGGTCGTACAGCACTTCCTCCGACTGGAGATCAGCCACGTCCTCCAGGCGGAATCCCAGGTCGATCACTTCGGCACCGGGACTCAGCCGGACACCTTCCCGAAGCGTATTCACAATGCCGAAGCCAGAGGAGTCGAAGTCGTGGAGGACGAATATCCGGACTCCCTCGGCGTTGAACCTCGCCGCCAGTTCACAGATCGCACCCACCGGCATCCCCTTCGAGGACATGAGGGCCAGGTCATACTTTGCCGGGATGCCCTCTTGTGCAAGCACATGGTTGAATCCCTCCTTCTCGACGAACAGCACAGCGCCGTATCGGTTATGTGGCCCCGATGTGGTGACGTTCATCGAGGGCACCGGGAAGCCCGTCACGTCGAAAGTGGCGCACCATCCGGCCATGTACTCCCTGACCTCGGCCCCGCCAGCACCGATCGATTCATGAGTGTGCGGCTCGATGAGGTGTCCGCGAGCATCCCAGACCACGCGATCGGCCCAGGGAGGATCGTTAGCCTCGATGTAGTCCTTCAGGAGTCTTTGAAAGTAGGCGCTGTCCAGCTTGTCCTTGCCCGTCAGTTCCAGGATCATCGGCCTGGCCGCGTACATGAGCTGACGAGCCACCGCCAAGTATCTCCCGTTGCTGGAGGCATGTGCATACGCATTGTCCATGACCTCGAATGCCGCCCGCTTCAGGTTCATCGTGGTCGCCTTCGCCCCACGCTCCCAGGCTTGCGCTGCCTGGCGTCTCTCGCGGTCCTCCTTACGCTTAGCCTTGCGCCAGGACGCGCACACCTTCTCGATCGCTGACTCTAGGGCGAATGCTGGCTCGCCGCGGAGATCGAGACGTGTCTTCCCGCGATCGGTGAAGTCGAATCGAGGACATGAGAGATGCACGAGCACGGTCACGGGATCATGTGACTCCACACGCATCGGACCGAGGGCATCTTGGAGCTGGTACACGGGAGAGGTCAGCGTGGGTGTCCAGTTCAGCCCGCACACGATGCGCCGCCCCTCATCGTCCAAGCGAATGCCGAAGGCCACCTCCAGGACGTAAGGGAGGCCGCGGCCATCCGTTCCCTGCTTCTTGACGTACTCGATGCTCTCCTCGCGGACGCCGTGCCTGACCATCCACCGTGAGATGTGCGTCTCGCCGATAACGCCCAGCATGTTCGGCTTCGGAGCGGAGGACGCCTCCTTCATGCGCTGCAGCAGCAGACGCACCTTCTGCATGTCTACATCACCATCGACCACAAGGTCGGTGAGACCGCCCAGCTCGCCGGCAACCGCCTTCTGTTTCGCCGTGCTCGTCAGTCCACGGAAGTCGGAGACAAATGCCCGGACCGTGCGCTGGTCGCCAGCGTTGACCAGGGCACGAATCAGATCCCGCAAGGTCTCGGCAGTGTGCCAGCGCGGTGGGATCAGGGCGTCGGTGCGCCACTTCGCCCACGCGCCATCCGTGGCCTCGATCGTCTCATTGTTCATCCGGAAGGACGCGTGCGGGTTGAATGCTGCGTAGCCGTGGATCATGTCCTGGACAGTGATTGAAGGTCTTGTCAGGTATGCTTGAGGCTCCTGATCGTAAAATGAGCCACCTCCGGCCACCAGCAGTAAGCTGGATGACTCAGGCCAGCGGACCATGATGATCGAGCCGTTTCTTGCGGACGTCTCCTTCGTAGTGTGCTCGATCTTCGGTTCCTGCGCGATCTGATCCACGCTCACGTCGATGAAGTGGTGAAGGCCCTGGCTCCAGACCTCGACACAAGACGTCCCTCCGAGGGCCACATAGGGAGCAGCCCACACAAGCTTCAGGGCGTTGCCGAGCTGACCCCGCGTCGGAGAGACGTGGTACAACTTGTCCGACACACGGATGCTGTAGTCCAGGGAACGGGAGATGGTCTCGGCTGGGATTCCTGGCCCGTTGTCCTTGACCAGAAAGCCATCGTCATCGACCTCGACCTCGATCACTGGCGATCCACCGCCGGATTCGCAACCGTCCAGTGCGTTGTCGACCAGTTCCTTGACGATGGCGATCGGCCACCAGGCCCGACCGTGGCCGATCTGCATCTGAAGCTCCTTCTCGGTGAAGTACTCCAACTCGCGGCTGACCTCGAAGGTTGTGCGCCCCAGTACCTTCACTTGTCCTCTCCCATCACACCTTCAGCTTCGCCATTCTCTTCCAAACCATGTCCTCGACCTCCGGCCTCCGACCGATGTAGGCGAGTAGCTGTGCTGGATTCGTGTGTCCGGTGATCCTCGCGGTCAGGACCGGATCGTGAGTCTGCTCGAATACCGTAGTACAGAATGCCTTCCGTAAGCTGTGCGGTGTGATGCGTCCCGAATAGCCAAGGTCCTGCGCGGCCTTGGCGATCACCGTCCATGCCCGCTGGCGGCTGTAGGCCACGATGCGATCCTCGTGAGTTGGAGATCCGAGCTGCTCACGATAGGCTCCGAGGATCTCCCGGACCCAAGGGAGGAGCGTCACCGATCGCTGTGAGTGGTTCTTTTTCTCCCGCACCGTCACGATCTCCCGGAAGGAGTGTGGACCCTCAAGGACGTCGCCCCAACTGATCTCCACCGCATCTCCGACGCGGAGACCGAGTCCCGCACACAAGGCCACCAATGCCGCATCCTTGTGTTTCCCTGCTCCCGACAGGAATCTGGCCATCGTGGCTGCTCGCTTCATGCTCAGCACGTCCGCTCGCTTCATCGTGCCCTCCTGGTTGACTTGACGCTCCATATTATCACTTATGTCAACACGAGTCAAGAGGAGGCCGGCCGCCATCTCACCGGATCTTGACAGGCTCACGCTTCGAGGAAAGGAGGTCTGTTGACACAACGGCATTGAGTCAACCGTCAAGGTGGATGGTGTGGTGTGAGATCGACCGCCAGGCCGACCTTGGCGATGAGAGGCACGGCGCCGATCGACTGGAGAGACTCCCAGCCGCATCTGAGACGACAATCGCCCTCGGCCACCTGTTTGCCCCTCCGCGGCACGCTTCTCTGCCCCTGAGGCGGCCACAGCGCGGTCATCGTTACCTCGTGAGCCACGGACTCACCTCGGACCACGGAGCGCCAGCAGCCTCCGCCGATCTCATCAGGGCGGACTGCCACTCGCTCCACACAACCGCGATCGCCTTGTCCTCCTCGAAGGACAAGGGCACCTCCCCGTCATCATCAACCTTTACGCGGTCCCAGATGAGGTTGATCGTGTGCTCGTGAGCCTCCAGAACGCTCTTATATTCGTCATCCTGCTCTGCCGCGTCCATCACAGCCTTGACTTGTGCTGGTGGTTCCGTGGCTCCCGCCTTGCCCTCCACCTTGTTCAGCCGTCGCTCAATGGCGCCCAGGTTCATGATTCCCTCGCCATCGCGTCCAGGATTCGTTTCTTTTCGGTGCCGCGCTCCCGTCCGATCTTGAGTGCCGCCTCCTGGAGGCTGCGTCTGATCGCCGCTAGGGACTCGGCCTCGTGCTGAGACACCGGGACTAGACAGACCTCACCATCTCGTACCCGGTCCAGGATGGCATCGAAGGTCCGCTCGTGCTTTGCGAAGATCGC
The DNA here is from genome assembly GCA_003551325.1 of Candidatus Acetothermia bacterium. Lineage (GTDB taxonomy): Bacteria > Bipolaricaulota > Bipolaricaulia > Bipolaricaulales > Bipolaricaulaceae > B1SED10-245. The sequence continues at coordinate 14,570 of PUMK01000206.1, forward strand.
CGTGTAGTCCTTGTCCCTGTGGGCCAGGTCAATGATCTCCTTCACCTCGGGATCCGGGACTGTGTGGCCTGCCGGCTGCTCCAGCTTCTCGACTCTCTTTCTCAAGCCCAACAACGTGCTCATAGCCACCTCCCTCTCAGTTCCACCGATTCTTCTGAGTGATTCCCTGCTGGGCCTCGATCGCTGCCAGCCTGGTTTCGATGGCCGTGAGCCTGTCCAGTTCCTCGATGCGAAACAGGCAATCGAGTACACGTCCAGCAGCCGCCACACGAGCTGAAGGAGCGGCTGAGTCGTCCGCCATGACCGATCGCAAGGTCTCACAGGCTCGCCGGCCCAGTGCTCGGAGACGCCGCTTCGTGCTCGCCGCGGCCTCACCCTGTAATCGGTCGATCTCTGCGGTGAAGTCCTCCCGCTGGAGCCACTTCCGGACCGTGCGATCAACCACGCCGGCACGTTCCGCGGCCTCGCTCGTGTTGCCGCCTGCGGCCACGATCTGAGCAGCGATGGTCTGCTGTTGAGAAAGCCCCGAAGCGGACTTCATCGGTCCCTCCGCCGGTTCGGGAGGAGTGAACAGGCCCCACCACATGGACACCGGCCCGCCGCGATATTGATGAAGGTCTCCATGGTTCCGCCACATCGCGGGCACTGGTAGAGAGACCGCTCCTGCGGCAACTTCTTGCGCACTCGCAACGTCTCCACCGCGTTTTTCTGGCTTGCCCGAATCTCCCCCGGGCCGAATAGCTCACGCTGCTTGTTCATCACTCACCTCCCACATCCCACTCAGGACAAGCTGGACAGGATCCCGGCATATCCCTGGGCGGATCGAACCATCCGCACTTGCCCGATGCCCACATCGAGCATTCCGCACACGTCCGCTGTGACACTTCCTGCATAGGTGTCACATTCACGTTCTCCGCCTCCGAGGCCTGGTCCGTGAGGTGTGTCCAGGATGTCTGCTTAGTCCCAGACTCGCTTTCCTCCGAATAGGTGGACACCCCTCGGTCACACAAAAGCGCGTTTTCGGAAAACTTGTCCATGTCAATCTCTCGTGAGGACTTTTCCCGAATCCCGGCTTTGGTGTGTCCATGTGTGTCCCCTGGTGTGTCGGAGAGGAGTTCGATGCCTCTCCAGCACGTCACCCGTCGCCCATCGATGGTGAGACGTACCCGCTGACATCCCTGATCCTGGAGACGCTTGCCCCAGGCTCGATCAGAGAGCGGCTTCGCCCCGACCTCGTGCGCCCACTCCTCGTATGCTCCGCGGAGGTTCTGGGCCGGCGTCTCGGCGTTCCGGCTGATCCGGCATCGCGTGTTGAGGAACTCCGCGATCGGGTTCATGCTGGTCCGAAGCTCAGCGGTGCGCTCCTCAACGCGGGAGCAGCTCCCGAGGCCTTGCCGCTGCCATGCGAGACATCCCTCCACCGCCCAAGCGAGGATTGCCTTCCTGCCATCCAGCGATGAGAGATGTGCCTTCAGGGACTTGTCCGGCTTCTCCACTACGTGCTCGAAGGGCAATCTCCGGAGCCTTCGCCATATCCCCGAATCCACATCGGAGATCGTCGGAGCATCGTTAGCCGCGAGCCACAGCTTGAGTACCGGCCGGAAGGAGATCGGTTCCTGGTATAGATGGCGAGCGGTCACCGTATCGGAGCCGGTCAACTCCTTGACCACCGGAGCCGCGAGGTGTCGGGTCTGCGCCGTCTCCACCGCGGCCACGAAGCGGACGCCGGCGAGCGCCGCGATGTCCGGACGTGGCGATCCGACATCTCTCCGCTCCAAGAATGTGTCGAAGGAAGCCTTCCTCCCGTATCCTCCCAGCATGGCAAGCATGGCTTCAACCAGCGTTGACTTCCCCGTTGCCGCCGGCCCCAGCACAAGGAAGAAGACCTCCTCGGCTGTGGACCCGCTCAAGGAGTAGCCGATCGCTCGCTGGATGTAGGCGAGGAAGTCCTCGTCCCCGCCCGTCACATCGCGGAGGTACTTGTCCAGGGTCGTATCCCTGGCCGCGGGATCGTATTCCACCGGAGCCAGCTTGCTAATCATGCGCTCCCGACTGTGCGGGAGGAGTTCTCCGCTCCGGAGGTCGATCACACCGTTCTCCGCCGCGAGGAGCCAGGGATCAGCATCCAGCGCGTCCGGAAGGATCGGGATGCCCGGTTCCGATTGCGCCAAGGAGATCATCGCTTTGATCCCGCGCTCCGTATCGGAGGTCCGCGCCCACTTGCCCAGCTCCTTCCGACGGGAATCGTCCCGTTCCCCGGCGGCTTCCGCGTATAGGGAGCGGATGGTCTGCTTCCCTCGCCGCATGACCTCACCGATGGCGTCCTTGACCCAGTGTCGGCCGTCCCACCACAGCCAGGATCTCATCGGGAAGCAGTACCGCAGTCCCTCTCCATGCTCGGCTGTGAACCGCTCCGCGTTACCTGTCTCCGTGAGGCGTCCTGCCGGCGTGGTGGCCTTGGAGGCCTCACGCTTTGCGATGCTTGCGAGGATACCCTCCACCTCATCCTCCGGAAGTGGTGGCTGACAGCGCTCGCGATTCCACGCTTGGAGCATCGGAGCCGCGTCTGCCGGACTCATCCGGGCAAGGAGCGAACCCGCCCGACGGGCCAGCTCGGCGTTCCGCGCCCCCTCGATAATCGTGGCTCCCCACTCGATCGGGACCCCGCCCTCTCCGTTGCCCTTGCGAGCGAGATCTATGATCCACTTGGGAGGATCCGCAACGTCCACATCCTCCGGAGCCATCCCATCAGCCCAGTCGTATCGGCCCCCATCGGGATGTGGAGAGGGCGAAGCGACCACATATCCGCCCGAAGCCTTGAGATCGACCTTGTGAAGCAGGGAGGTGGATCGCATCCCTGGGATGTAGCGGAAATAGCGATGAACTCCTCCGCCTCTCCCCGGTGTGGCCGCGGTAACCGTGAGAGGGAGATGCTTCCCCCGGATGGATTCCTTCCCTTCCTCCCCGTCCACATCGAGGACCACAATCCCGCTCCGTTCTCCCGTTGCAATCGCCACTCCCGAATCCGGCCACTTCCGCCACCAGGCTCGGATCTGCTCCGGCTCGGTGGTTGCATCCAGGAACCCATTCGTTCCCTTGTGCGGAATCTTGCCGTTCACTGGGAACACGGCCCAGCCCCTTGAGGCGTAGATCAGAGCTGCCTGGAGGACAGAACAGCCAGGGTTCTCCCGAATCCCCGCTGGCACCGTCTCGCTCTGTGGTGCCAACGCGAGTGGTGTCGAGCCTTCATTGCCTTGCATCAGCCGTCTTCCGCCTCGCCCTGCTTCTCGCGTTCCATTGCGGCCTCGACACAGCTCTGAACAAGGCCCGATACTGACATGTCATGCTGCCTGGAACGCTCCATGAGCCACATCCACGCAGGCAGTGTCAGCGCAACGCTTCCGCTCGCCCGCCTCGCCCCCTGTTCTCTTGTTCTCACTGCCATCACCTCCACGTTCCTTGTGACCAGGTTTGATCTGTGCGAACAGTGGCTTGGCTTCACGCCCGACAGGACAGCTCGCTGCTCGCAACAGCAGCATACTTCCACTTTTCAGATCAACCTAGGCACGTATAGTGTCCGTAAACATGACACAGTGCCATGGATGTCGCAGGCGTGGGCACAGCGCAATCTCGCTCTTGCCCAGGGGATCACGAGGCGGGCCGCATGCACTAAGGCTGCTGAACGATGAGGTCAGCATATGACAGAGTCCAGCCTTAGAGTGTTCAGCCAACAGACCCATTGGTGTGTGGGGGCGGGTTCCTATTACTGCTTTGCCTGTCTCCAGATGCGCCCCGTTGCCCGAAGGTATGCTCCTGTGGCGGCACGGCGGAAGTTAGGGCGGTCAGTGTAGCTCCATCTAGGATACTGGAGGTTCCACTCAACCCTCCGGTGCTCCCAGCTGAGGTCTGGGGTCTTCACAAGGAAGACCGCTAGGGCTCTACGCTCTGACGTGAGTTGCCTGTAGCGACGGAACCTGGCTACTTCTCCAGACGCTGTCTGGCTTCGCATCTTCAGGAAGAGCTTCTTCACGTCCTCAACTTTGGTCTGGGCTGATAGATCCATCACGATGCGCGCCGGCTGCTTGTACGGTGGCGAGTAGAAGAGCTGGGTACGGGCTGTCGGGATCATCGGGGGGTCTCCGGTCAGAATGAACCCCACGGCCTCGTGCTCCTTCCACCCGAGATTACTCGACAGGCTTCCGGCAAGAGCCTTGAGGCGGCCCAGCGCGCCCCCCAAGCGGATGAAGACCGAGACCTGAGCGACTGCCGCCCCGTCTCGGGCCTCGTTCAGGATGTCCTCTCTGCTCTTAGGAATGCTGAGTATCGTGCCCGCTGTGCCGATGAAGGCCGTCTCATCAAGGTGTTCCTTCAGGGTCGGTCGCCAACTATCCCCTTCCAGATCGACACGAACCCCTGGAGGTAGCTCCACCGTGATGCACATCGACGAACCCTCCCCATCCAGACGATCTCGGACCCACCCTGCGACATCGGAGGGATCAAGCAGTTGCCCTCTCAGGAACTCCTCTCTGAAGCGGATGACGTCAGGTCGCCAGGAGGCTTGGACAGCGAGGATCTCTGTCATGGCCTGCATTCGCGTATCAGGCTTGATCTCCCACGTCTCCCGGGGCCTTCCCTCCGTTGTGTGTGTCATTGTAAGTAACAGTATACGTGTCTTTATTAATAGAGCAAGACATCGCATCATGATCGTGCGATGAAACCTGCGTCCGGTCTCGCGACGGAGTGCCGTGGTCGACAGCCCGATGAGGCTCTGTCCGCAAGGCCAGGGGGGGCACAGCGATGCTCTCTCTGAAGGAGTGCCGCAGGATCCTTGGTTCCACGTGCTCACTCAAGGATCAGGAGCTTCTTGAGCTTCGCGATCGCCTTCACGATCTTGCGGTCTTAGCGGTCGACTCATCGTTGGATAAGTGCAACAGCACCCCAACCTCGATCACCCACGAACACGAGCAGGGAGCCGTCCTACAAGGCTGCGAGACGGCCGGTAGCGACGCCGATGATGCAGCGCTATAGTGAACGTGCAGATTCCGTGAGTGGGCGGAGGGGAAGATGCTTGGGGCGGCGAGGGGAGCGCGATGCTACCTGATCAGAGAGCAGACATAGGCTCGCAGGCGGTCATCTACTGCCGCGTGTCGACCCTAGAGCAGACCAAGAACCTGAGCTTGGAAACGCAGCGAACGGCCTGCGTTGAGTACTGCCAACGGTGCGGTTACGAAGTGGCACAGGTCTTCGTCGAGGAAGGAGAGTCCGCACGAACAGCAGACCGCACGGAGCTGAAGAGGCTGCTTGACTACGTGCGGCAGCACAAGGGCCAGATCGGGGCCGTCGTCGTCTACAGCATCTCCCGCTTTGCCCGTGCGCAGCACGACCATGTTGTCCTCCGTGCGCTCCTTGGGACGATTGGCGTCACCCTCCGCTCGGTCACGGAAGCGTTCGATGACACGTCGACAGGCAGGCTAACAGAAGCGCTCCTCTCAGCCATCTCCCAGTTCGACAACGAGACACGCGCCGAGCGAACCCAGGCGGGGATGATGGCGGCGATGGACAAGGGCCGCTGGCCCTTCAGGCCGCCTCTTGGCTATCAACGAGCACCGAGCCGCGAAATCCGGTCGGCCATGGTTCCGGACCCTGAACGCGCCCCTCTCATTACCCTTGCGTTCAAGCTCTTCGCCACTGGAAAGTACACGAAGCGGCAAGTGCTGAGCAGGGTCACTGCTAGAGGACTTCGCACCCGGAAGGGTAAGAAGCTCACCGACCAGTCGTTCGAGCAGCTACTCAAGAACGAGGTCTACACGGGCTGGGTGGTATCGAAGGTCTGGGGTAAGCGTGTGCGCGGGATCCACACTCCTCTCGTCGATGAGGAGACATTCCACCGGGTGCAGGCCCTGCGACTCGGAAGGGGGTTTGCCCTGACTCCGCACGTTCGAAACAACGAGGACTTCCCTCTCAGAGCGTTTATTCGTTGCGAGGAGTGCGGAAGACCCCTGACGGGGAGTTGGTCCCAGGGCCGCCACAAACAGTACGCGTACTATCGCTGCCAGAATAACTGCGTGAGCGTGCGTAAAAACGACCTGGAGAAGCTTTTCCTCGCGCATCTGAAGCAGATGACGCCCAAGAAGGAGTACGTCGCCTTGTTCCGCGCCTCGGTCCTCGACGTGTGGGAAGAGCGCAAGAAGGAGGCATCCTCCCAGGCTCGTGAACTCGATCGCCGCCTTGAGGAGCTTGAGCACAGGCGGAACCAGCTTGAGACGGCGTTCTTGTTTGACAAGTCGATCAGCAAGGACACTTACGACCGTCAGTACGACGCCCTCCGGCAGGAGATGGCGCTAACCAAGGTGGCAAAATACGATCAAGAGCTTGATGAGATCGACATCGAGGGGCTCCTTGCATGTGCGGAACGCCTGTTGCTGTCCCCGGCGCAGCAGTGGCTTGCTTTCTCACTGGATCAGCGACAGCGGTTCCAGAAGATTCTCTTCCCGGCCGGGCTGAGCTATAAGAACGGGCGGTTTGGAACCGCCCAAACCTGCGTTGCATTCGAGATTATCGCCGAGTGCGAGTCGTCTCCTGATGGTTTGGTACGCCCGGCAGGAATTGAACCTGCGACCTCTGCCTCCGCAGGGCAGCGCTCTATCCGCTGAGCTACGGGCGCTGGCGGAGGGACGGGGATTCGAACCCCGAAGGCCGTTAGGCCGTA
>PUMK01000337.1 GCA_003551325.1 Candidatus Acetothermia bacterium
CGCATCATGTTCACGATGACCCCGGGCAGGCGTGCGCCGGCCATATACGAAATGCCCTCAAGCTTGAGGCTGATCCCGGGAGACGATGACGAGGTCATCGTGCGTACACCGGCCGCTGAGGCACCATAGACCATGTTGATCGCCGACACCTCGGATTCGGCCTGCAAGAACACCCCGCCTCGCTCGGGAAGATGCCGCGCCATATACTCCACCAGCTCGCCTTGCGGGGTGATGGGGTAACAGAAGTAGCATTGACACCCAGCCCGAATCGCGGCCTCAGCGATGACGTCGTTGCCCCTCATGAGGACGCGGCTCATGCGGTCTCCTTGGCACGCGTCTGTTCCTGGCGGTACACCTCGATGGCCACGTCCGGGCAGATCTGGGCGCAGACCGTACAACCGGTGCACTTCTCGGGATGCAGCATCGTTGCTACGTTGTAGCCGGAACGGTTAAGTTTGTCGGAGAAACCCAGCACACCGAACGGGCAGGCTGTCAGGCAGAGCCCGCAGCCCTTGCAGCGTTCTCTATCCACCACCACAATTCCTTTGGGCATATTCCTCCCCCGGTCCATCAGCGTTAGTCGCCCTGAACACGCTCCGCGAGGCGCTTGGCCCGTCGCTTCTCCAGGAGTGCCTGCACGGCCTTTGCCTCGCCGATCCATCGTTCTAACCGTTGATCCGTACGCTCCTCATCCGACACAGGTTCGGCAGAAGCGACAGTCGGGGAGCGGTCTGCCAATGCTGAGCGCATCTGCACGACCTCGTCGTGGAACTCCGCCATCTCCCTATCCTCAGGGCTCAGCCTTCTGAGCGAAAGGGCAGGGCGCCCGTTTCGATCCAGACCGACCACCTTTACCAGAAGCTCCTGGCCGGTACCCACGCTTTGGGCACCTCGTTCCGGAGATCCATCCATCTCAGAACTGTGAAGAAAACCGCAGCTCCCGTCCGGAAGAGAGATGCTGGCACCGTTCTCGGTGAGCTCTTGCACCACACCGCCGATGATATCTCCAACCTTGGGCGTCATGGCCACCTCCCCTGGTGAGCCGCGCAGCAGCAGGTGTTCCTGCGGGCAGCGTTGTCCAGCATTGCGCCCCATTGTAGTCGGAAACGGCGTCTTCTCAACAACAGGATTGTCTTCCGGTGAGGTGACTCACATGGCTGGAGATGGGGTTCCCGCCATGTTGAGCCGTCGACACGTAATCGAACAGCGCTCACCCGCTTCTCCGCTTCGGCGTGCACAGACGCCTTCAGGTTGGTGCGCTGTGGGTGTGATCACGATACCATCTTGACAATCGGCGCCTCCCCTGCTAGACTGAAGTGCTTCAACAAACTCCATGGAGGTGGTTCGAGGCATGTCCAGAAATGGTTGGTGGAGGTACTCGAGGTTCGGTGTCCTCCTGGTGTCCTTGCTAATGGTGACGGCGTTTGCCGCCGTTGCCCAGCGCACGGGTGCCTGGGTGGACGAGGTTGTGATGAGCGAGGAGCCCAGCGAATCGGCAGGGATCGTCCGCCTGGAGACTGGCGACATCGACATTCACGTGACGTCGATCAGCGATCCTGAGCTGCTTGCTCGGGTGGAGGCCGACCCGAACATTCGCTACGAGATGTCGTTCGGGTCCTACAACGAGCTTTCCTTCAACCCCATCGGTCCGGTGTTCGCCGAGGACGCGCCTGGCCCGCTGGCCGGCAAGCTCAACCCGTTCTCCGTGCCCCGTGTTCGGGAAGCGATGAACTGGCTGCTCGACCGCGATTACATTGGTGGCGAAATCATGGGCGGCTTGGGTGTTCCCAAGTACACGGGCCTGAACTCCGCGTTCGCGGACGCAAGGGACCGCTATCCGCACATCCTTGAGGATATCGAGGAGGCCTACGCCTACGATCCGGCCAAGGCCGAGGCGGTCATCACCGAGGAGATGGAAGCGCTCGGGGCGTACAAGGACGGCGGACTGTGGCACTTCAACGGCGAGCCGGTGGAGATCATCATCCTGATCCGCAACGAGGACGAACGGTTGCTGATCGGTGACTACGTGGCTTCGCAGCTCGAGGACATCGGGTTCATCGTCGACCGGATGGAGCGGACGGCCGCTGAGGCCTCCCCGATCTGGCTGCGCGGTGAGCCGGCGGATGCGCGGATGCACATGTACACCGGTGGTTGGTTGTCCACGGCCGTGTCGCGTGACCAGGGCACCCTGTTCAACCAGATGTACGGGCCGCGGGTCATGCCGTTCCCGTTGTTCCAGGCGCTGACTCCTGATCCTCTGCTCGATGAGCTGATGGACCGGTTGGCACGCCGCGACTACTCGAGCATGGAAGAGCGCGAGGAGATCTTCGAACAGGTGCTGTGGATGGCGATGGAGGACTCCGCGCGTGTGTGGCTGACCGACGCCACGGGTTTCAACCCGATGAGGGCCGACCTCAACGTGGCTGTTGACCTGGCGGGTGGTGTGTCCGGCTCCGGCATGTGGGGCCACACGATCCACTTCATGGAGGAAGGCGAGCCTATCGCTGGCGGTTCGGTCAACATGACGATTCCGTCGATCCTCACCGATCCGTGGAACCCGATTGGCGGCTCGGCGTGGACGTTCGACAACTTCCCCACCCGGGCGACGTTCGACACCGGCGTGGCGATCGACACCCGTGACGGTCTTGGATGGCCACTGCGTATCGAGCGCGGTAAGGTGTACGTCATTGAGGGTCTGCCCGCCGAGGCAACGCACGACTGGGTGGAGCTCGAATTCGTGGATGAGATCATCGTGCCCGACGACGCCATCGTTGACTGGGACGCCGAGGAGCAGGTGTTCATCACCGCCGGCGAGATGTACCCCGAGGGGCGGACGGCCCGACGTAAGTCGATCGCCTACTACCCCGAGGATCTGTGGGAGCTCCCGCTCCACGACGGCAACACGCTCTCCATGGGCGACATCATCATGGGGATGATCCTGACGTTCGACCGGGCCAAGGAAGAGAGCCCGATTTTCGACGAAGCCTACATCCCCGACTACGAGAGCTTCATGCGCTCGTTCCGTGGGGTGCGAATCATCTCGGAGGATCCGCTCATCATCGAGACCTATTCCGACCTGTACACCCTCGACGCAGAGCTCATGGTGTCGACCTGGTTCCCGAACTTCTACTACGACAACCCGGGCTTCTGGCACGTGTTGGCCGTCGGCATCCTCGCCGAGCAGGAGATGGCCCTCGCCTTCACCGGCGACAAGGCCGACAAGCTCGGCGTGGAGTGGATGAACTTCATCTCGGGGCCGAGCCTCCCGCTCCTGGCGGATCACCTGGCGAAGTCCTTGGAGATCGGTTTCATCCCTTACGAGCCCACCTTGGGGCAGTACGTGACGATGGACGAGGCCACGCAACGGTGGCTGAACCTCGACGCGTGGTACCGTGACAAGGGGCACTTCTGGGTCGGCAGCGGCCCGCTGTACCTCGAGGACGTGTTCCCCGTCGAGGGCGTCGTGGTCATGCGCCGGTTCGAGGACTACCCTGATCCGGCCGACCGGTGGCTGTTCCTGACGGAGGACATCGCGGAAGTGATCGCTGACTAGCACGCTTCCCCGGTGAGGGAACAGCTTGTTGGAGCGAATGTGAGGGGGGCTGTGGATGGGTTGACCCATCGGCAGCCCCCCTGTACCATTTCGGCAACCCTAGTGTTAGTACGATACGAACCCAACTCCTGAAGGAGGCGTGGAGCGCGATTATGGGCGGAAGCTTGATGAAGATCAGCCGCTACCTTGTGGTGAGGGCGATCCTGCTGTTCTTCACAGTGGTGGTCGCCGTCTACATTACGGTTCTGATCGCCAACATGGGCGGTCACATGGACCAGATCCGCAGGGACCAAATCAAGTTCGACATCGCACAGGCTGTGTACGCCGACCCGGCCAACGTAGGCGTCCCCAGCGCCGAGCTGCGGCGCATGGTTGACGAGCGGGCGGAGCTTCAGTATCGGCGGATGGGTCTTGACCGTCCGTTCATCGCGCGGAGCTTCGACTACCTGTTCACCGCGCTCTCGCTGCGCCTCGGGCGATCGGAGTACCTAACGAGCGACGCCGGATCGCGGGAGGTGCAACGGATCCTTGCTGAGCGGTTGATGCCGACCCTTGTGCTCTTGGGTACCGCTGGGCTGCTCGTGTTCTTCCTGGCGATCTTCATCTCCCTGTCGCTCTCCAGGCGGTACGGGAGCATCGCCGATCGGACGGTGATCGCGCTCGCCCCCACGTCGGCCGCGCCGGGGTGGTTCTACGGCATCTTCCTGATCCTCCTGTTTGCCGCCGTGCTGCGCGTGATGCCGTGGGGGGGCATGGTGGCGGCTCCGCCGCCACGGGAGCCGCTCGCCTACGCGTTGAGTCTGCTCCGCCACCTGACGCTCCCGGTAACGGCGATCGTGCTCGGGGCGATCTTCGGGGGCATCTACAACTGGCGGACGTTCTTCCTCATCTACTCCAGCGAAGACTACGTGGAGCTCGCCCGGGCCAAGGGCCTTGGCTCACGCGCCATTCAGAACCGGTACATCCTTCGGCCCACGTTGCCCACGATCATCACCCAGTTCATGCTGTCCGTGATCACGATGTGGATGGGGGCGATCGTTCTGGAGACGGTGTTCAACTGGCCGGGGCTGGGGAGGTTGTACCTGAATGCGGTTAACTTGGGGGATACGCCGATCATCGTGGGTGTCGTGGTGATTTACGGTTACCTGCTGGCGGGAACGGTGCTGCTGCTCGACTTCATCTACGCGCTTGTCGATCCGCGCATACGGGTCACCGGAGGGAACCGATGAACGCACTGATCCGAGGACTGAAGGAGATCAAGCAGTACCCCTCGGCGATCGCTGGACTGATCATGGTTGCCGTGCTCATCGGGGTGTCCCTGTATGCGGTGATCGCTATTCCCTACAGCGACGCGATTCGCCTGTGGCGCGCGGGGGTTGGCGTGTGGGACGAGTACCCGCGCAACGCGAACCCGGTGTGGATGGACCTCTTTACCTCAGACCGCTTGCCGCGCACGATCGTCGTGCGGAGTGGCGAGGACGGCGTCTTCGAGATCGAACCCGCGGACGATGGGATGGAGGACGTGCGGCTTGTGTTGCCCTTCAGCTACCCCTACGATGGGTTCCCGCGCGAAGTCACAGTGTTCCTGAACGCTCCTGACTTCGACGGAGAGGTGATTCGCTACACAACCTACTGGCAAGCACCGGACGACGAGACGCTCACCCTGGCCACGAACCGCAGGCTCAGGGCTGCAGATACGTACCGCATCTCGCAGGATGGCGCGGTGCGCCGTCAGCTTCCGGGGATGGCAGCCCCTGAAGTCGGGCTGTTCGCCGACCTTCGCGCGGCGCCGGGCCCTGAAGGCCGGGTGCCCGTGAAGGGGGACTACGCGGTGGTCGTGGAGACGC
>PUMK01000197.1 GCA_003551325.1 Candidatus Acetothermia bacterium
CCCTATGGGCTGGATACCACGCCGCCAAGAACGCTACGGCCACCATGGCCACAGCGGATACCACCACCTCCCAGGGTGTCAGCCGCAGCCCGACCACAGGCTCCACACCGAACGAGGTCAGTGCTTCCTCGAACGCGCCGGGTAGCGCAAACCCTCCTGTGGCCTGCATGGCCAACACCAACACCACGCCCAGCCCCGCACCCAACGTCGCCCCGAACACCCCAAGAAACCCAGCTTCCCACATCACATGGCCCATGACCCAACGCCGTGGTGCACCCACCGCGCGGATGATTCCCAGCTCCTTCGTCCGCTCCAGAACGGATAAGTACAGCGTGTTCAGCACCACGAGGCCGCCAAGCACGAAGAACGCGATCATGAAGCTGACGAGAACCGGGCGCATGACGCGCAGGAATCCTTCGATCTCCGGTGCGAGTTCCCGCCAGCTGAGGGCTTCGTAGCCATTGGGCAGCCTCTCCGCCAAGGAAGAGACTGCCGATTGGATTCTCCAGTCGTCCTGAGGCCCGTCGACGCCGGCCACGTAGCCAGCGATCGAGGTGATCGCCCCCGGCTCCCGTACCAACCGTTGCGCCAGACCCAGGTCGACCTGGATGAGCGAGCGCCCCAGTTCCGGGTCGGGGGCACGGTACACGCCCACCACCGGCGCCCGCACAACGGCCGTCCCGCCCCGCGGGTGTGCTCCCATGAGCGTCAGGCGGTCCCCCAGGGATAGGTTCAGTGCCCTCAGGAGCTCCTCTCCCACAACCACGCCCTCGTCCTCGGATTCGAGGTACCGACCGTCGACGATGGCATTGGGGAGGGGGCTGATCGCCGCGGCTTCCTCCGGCCGCACGCCTTGCACAAGCACACCCAACGAGCGGTTGTCCGAGGCGGCCATCGCCGGCGTCTCCAGGCGAAGCGTATACCATTCGACCCCTTCCGATTCCTCAACTGCGTTCACGAGGGGCTCTGGGTCTCGGATCAGCGGCAGCGCTCCCCCGGCTAGCCCTTCCTCCGTCGATCGGACTTGCAGATGCCCGGTGTCGTACTCGGTGAGGTTGGTAAACAGATCCGCCTGAATGCCGCCGATGAACGCCAGGATGAACACCAACATCAGCACCGGCACCAACACGGCCAATGCGGCAAGGATGCTCCGCCGGCGGCTGCGCATCACATGCCTGAGCGCGGCTTTCATGGCTGCTGCAGTCGCTCCAGGGTGAAGATGTCCTCAGGCAGAGGCTCGTCGATGGTGAGTTCCTTGTAGGTGGCTACGGTACGGTCACCGGTGTCCTCTTCCACGACCCACACGCGAGGGATGAGGCGCTCCCCGACTTCCAACAGATCCTCTGTGTACGCGGTCTTCACCACGCGCTCGCGTTGGTCGTAGTAGTCGATGCGTGTGATGACGAACGCCTCGCTGATCGACAACACCAACTTCCCATACACGACAGCCGCTTCGGGGAGCGGCACCAGTTCAACGTTGTAGCCCTCCTCCGGCTGTTCGTCCGTAAAGGCGACCTCGTAGTGGTCGGTCACCGTGCCGCGCATCAGCTCGTCCAGGTCGAGCCCCCCACCGAGGAAGCCCTCGTGCAAGGTGAGGCCCGGAAGGGAGATCACCTCTCCCGCACGATGGTCGTAGTACCACAGCTTCTCCTCCCCGTCTTCCTCCAGGAGCAGATATCCGTTTCCTGCCTCCTCCTCGGGTTCGAGGATTCGTACGAGTGAACGGTGATCACCCTCGTTCCACGCTTCCACCAACTGGGTCTCGGTTCGCTCCCCCCGCGTTACCTCGATGCGGACTGTGGCGTGGAATGTTTCCCCGCGCCACATGTCGCGGGCCTTCTCCACGACCTCCAGTGCGGAGCGCTCGTCGCCCATGACGGCGGTCGACGCCAAGGTCGCCGCCCCCAGCAACATCAATGCCATCAAGAGCGTTCTATTCAGCACGGATCGCCTCCACAGGTTGCAGTCTTGCCGCCCGGCGGGCCGGCAACCAGGCCGCCAGGACAGCGGTGGCAACCACCACGATCAGACTTGCTCCCCAGTACCACGCCGACACCGCCGCACGCAGCGTGTCGGGAATCCCGTATTGGGCCACCAGAGCGTCCATCGGTCCCAAGGGGATTCCGACTTGAGCCAGGTACAAGACGAGCACATAACCGGCAACGGCGGCAGCCGCGAAGCCCAACAGTGATGCCAGCACCGCCTCGGTGACGACGACCATCGCCAGCCTGCGGGAGGGCATGCCCAGCGAGCGCATCACACCGAATTCCCTTGTGCGCTCGATGACCGAGAACATCACGGTGTTGGCGACGCCGAACCCGGCGAGAATGGCCAACACGATCATGATCAGCACCATCTCCTGGATGTTCACCTCGATGATGCTGGCGATCATCGGGTTCGCTTCCTCGAACGTCAGGACCTCAACACCCTGACCCAACCGTTCGCGCAGGGCTGCAGCAACCCTGGCATCGTCCCGCAGGCGCGGCAAGCTTACGGAGACCTGGGTCGCCCCCTCCACGCCGGCAAGCCTCCGGGCCTCGGCAATGCTCACGATGACCGTGGATTCATCCAGGCGCCCCATACCCGCTTGGTAGATGCCGACAACGGTGAACGCCTGTGAGCGGGCACCGGCCTCACCCTGGGCATTCACCACCACGCGTTCCCCCAGGCGCACATCCAAGTTGCGGGCCGCCTGCAGCCCGAGCATCGCCTCGCCCTGAGCCTCGATGTAGCGGCCCTCCTTCAGGCGATCCTCGAGCTGGGTCACCTCCTTCTCTCGTGCGGGATCCACGCCGCGGATCTGCATTCCCGTGGCGCCGTAGGGCGAGCGCACCATCCCGTTTGCGACCATTCGCGGAGAGGCGTGTGCACCCTGCACGTCGCGCACAGCATCGAGCACTTCGTCGAGCTCTTGGGGGGAGAACCCTTGAGCTGGTGCGGGATCCTCCCGGTAGTTGGCGGACATCAGCGTAAGGGCACCTTCGTCCACCTTCACGTGGGTATCGATCATGGACTGGAACGCCCCTTCGGCCACCCCCCATAGGACGATCACAACGAGGCTCCCCAGGAACACGATGCCCATCATCAGGAGCGACCGTGCTCGATGACGCCACAGATTCCGCCAGGCCATCCTCAGCATGCCCGTCATCCACGCCCCCTCATCCGTGCCGGACAGGTGAGTCCATCCGCGATCACCTGGGCTGTCCTGTCCACAAGGCGTGCATACGAATCGGGTGGGAATTGCTCCTTGTACAGCGGGAAGACCTTGATCGTACCGAGAACCTGAGTGATTTCCGTGGGGTCACCGGTCACAATCTCCCCCCTGCTCTGGGCTCGGGCGATCGCGTTGGGAATTGGATGCAGCAGCTCGCGTCGCTGTTCTTTCCCGAGGTCTCGTAGGTTCAGCGCTGCCAGGATCCGTTCGCTCGAGTTGGATGCCGAGAGGAATGCCTTGGCAAGCGCGTCGGTCTCGATGAGGTTGACGAGCTGCTTCATGAACGCGACGAGCGCCTCACGCGTGTCCTCGATCGCGTCAAAGGATTGTGCGATCAGGGTGCTCGTCATCCTAGGATACTGCTCGAGCAGCACTTCGGCGTACAGTGCCTCCTTCGAAGGAAAGAAATGGTAGAAGGTCCCCTTGGCGATTCCCGCTGCCCGAGCAAGCTCGGCGATCGTCGTCTTCTCCAAGCCGTAACGCGTGAACGATGCCTTGCCCAGGTCGAGCAGCTTGCGACGCAACTGTGTCCTTTTCTCTTCCGTGAAGGCCCTTGGCATCGTGATCCTCCCACTCATATGACCATATGACCATTAAGGTCTTACGGTCACACAAGGTTACCCGCCCTTCAGCGAGCTGTCAATGATCAGTGGTCGAGCCTGTGCGCCCCGCGTCCCACCGGGAGCGCGGGGTTGGCGGGGATCAGTCCGGGGAGGGAATCTCGGCCTGAAGCTTCGCGTACTGCCACCTGTCCACAGGCCACCAGACGAGGTGGAACAGCGCGTGGGCCACCATGGCTGCCAGGAGTCCGTACTGCCAGAACAGCCAGCCGAAGATGAGGGATGCCCATAGGTTGAGCACCAACATGGTGCTCACGAATGCTGGCGTTCTACGGCAGCCGGCGGCCAGGTACGAGGGTGCATGCCCCAGGCCGAACAGGATCCCAGAGACCACGATGGCCAGCCACATCGCCGTATAGCTTCCTTCGCCCAAGGGTAGGGAGAACAGCCAAGCAAGTGCGCTCATCAGCCCCCAGCGGGAGAGGACTTCCTCGGCGATCCCCCCGTAGAGGACTCTTCCCCATATGCCGATGCCGTTGCGGAGGCCCTCGAGTGCCCGCAGTGTGCCCCGATCGAGCCTGGGGCGAAACACCCCGTAGTAGAGGATCAGAAAAGCTACAGCCCCCACTCCGCCTATCAAAGCGGCTGTGGGCAGTTGACCGCGCGCAGCGGCCCACGGGGCAGCACCGTGCGCCAGAGATCGGAAGAAGGGGGCGGACAGCCCCGCTCGCGGGGCTGTCAGAATGCCGATCGCAGCGGCAATAGCGATGAGGAGGGTGGATTGGCCGACAGAGAGAACGATCAGCACGCTTCTTCGGGGAAGAGGTCTGTCCCCGCCTGCGCGCTCCATGAGCCCGCCAAGGACGCGCAGCGT
Organism: Candidatus Acetothermia bacterium; assembly: GCA_003551325.1. Taxonomy (GTDB): domain Bacteria; phylum Bipolaricaulota; class Bipolaricaulia; order Bipolaricaulales; family Bipolaricaulaceae; genus B1SED10-245. Next base: position 4,649 of record PUMK01000197.1, read on the forward strand.
ACCCCTCACCGTAACGACGATCCCGGGCACACAGATGCCGATCAACAACGCAAAGAGCCTTCCGTCAAACACGGTCGCCGTTCACATTGCTATAGGTGATTCTCACGCCGCAGATGCCGTTGCCCGTGTGGTGGGCTCGGCCTAATCGCAACATACGCTCACCCACTGCCTTCTCCGGACCGACTCCAGTACCGCTTCGAGGACGGCTTGCGCGCGCAGGCCATCGTGGAAGCTCGGTTCGGCCGGTCGACCCTGGTCGATGGCCGCGAGCAGTTCAACCACTGCGTGAACGAAGGAGTGCTCGTAGCCGAGTGTGTGGCCCGGAGGCCACCAGTGAGCAGGCCAACCGTGTTCGGGCTCGGTCACCACGATTCGGCGAAAACCGCGGGCGTGGGCGGGGTCGTCCTCACGGTACAGCCAAAGGCTGTTCAGTTCCTCGGCGTTCCATTGGATGCTTCCACGCTCGCCGTTGATCTCCAGATGCATGAAGTTCTTGCGGCCTGTGGCCATCCGCGTGCTTTCGAACACGCCCGAGACACCGCCTTCGAGTTCCGCCAAGAACGCTGTGGCATCGTCGACGGTGACGTCGCCCGTTCCGTTTCCGTGAGGCAGGGGGCGCTGCTTCACAAACGTCGACAGATATCCCGCCACCTCGTGCACCTCTCCCACCAGGTAACGCGCCAGATCGACGATGTGCACGCCTGTATCACCCAGAGCTCCTGACCCAGCCTCGTCCCCGCGCATAC
>PUMK01000231.1 GCA_003551325.1 Candidatus Acetothermia bacterium
GGTCTACACGCCGGCCGGGCAGCTCCTCTTCGGGACGGAGGCGCTCACCTGGATCGACTGGCTGCTCGTTGTGGGGGTAGCAAGCTCCATCCTGGTGTTCGATGACCTCTTGACACGTCTCGGCGTGCACGGGCGTCGCCCGGTCGCCGAGCGACGGCGGACGGCTGCCCGAGCAGCGGCGTCCTGAGTGTGGATTTCCGAATGGGCAGAGACAGAGTCGGTCTGATAGGTACCTCGCGTTCGGAGGTGCATAACGATGGCCTGCGCGACGGAGCTAAGGTGCCGGAGGCACCAATGAAGGCTACCATCGCTCGTGGTTGGCGGATGAGGAGGACATGATGGAGGAGACGCGGGACTTTATCCGACAGATCATCGACGAGGACGTGAAGCAGGGCCGGTACGGAGGGCGTGTGCACACACGGTTCCCTCCTGAACCCAATGCCTACCTGCACATCGGCCATGCCAAGAGCATCCTTCTCAACTACCGCATTGCCCAGGAGTACGGGGGCAAGTTCAACCTGCGGTTCGACGACACGAACCCGCAGAAGGAGAGCGCGGAATACGCGGAGGCGATCAAGGAGGATCTCAGGTGGCTGGGTGCTGATTGGGAAGACCGTGAGTTCTATGCCTCCGACTACTTCGAACAGCTGTACGTGTGGGCCGAGAAACTGATCGAGAAGGGCAAGGCCTACGTGTGCGATCTCTCTCCGGAGGAAATCAGCGAGACGCGAGGGAAGGCCATCCGCGACGGCGATAGGGTCATCACCCCGCCCGGGACGGACAGTCCGTACCGGGAGCGGTCAGTAGAGGAAAACCTTGAGCTGTTTAGGAACATGCGCGCCGGAGAGTACGCTGACGGTGCCAAGACGCTGCGCGCGAAGATCGATATGGCGCATCCCAACCTGAACATGCGTGACCCGGTAATGTACCGGATCCTGCACGCTGCGCACTATCGAACGGGTGACGCATGGTGCATCTACCCTACGTACGATTGGGCACATGGGCAGTGCGATGCGATTGAGGGGATCACCCACTCCATCTGCTCGCTCGAGTTCGAGAACCATCGCCCTCTGTACGACTGGTTCCTCGAGCAGCTGGGGGTTCACCACGCCCGGCAGATCGAGTTCGCCCGTCTGAACCTCACCCACACCGTGATGAGCAAGCGGTTGCTCCTGAGGCTTGTACGGGAGGGTCATACGGATCGGTGGGACGACCCGCGCATGCCGACGCTCATCGCCATGCGACGCCGAGGGTACACACCTGAAGCGATCGCCGACTTCATGAACCGGGTGGGGGTCTCCAAGTCGGAGAGTGTTGTCGAGCACGCGCTTCTTGAGCACTGTGTCCGGCAAGACCTGAACCTTCGTGCTCCCCGCCGCTTGGCTGTGCTGGATCCTCTGCGGGTGGTGATCACGAACTACCCCGAGGGCCAAGAGGAGATGTTCGACGCGATCAACAACCCTGAGGACCCTGCTGCCGGCACCCGCAAGGTGCCCTTCTCGCGGGAACTCTACATCGAGCGCGAGGACTTCATGGAAGATCCGCCCAAGAAGTACTTCCGCCTCGCTCCGGGACGTGAAGTGCGGCTTCGCTATGCGTACTTCATCCGATGCGAAGAGGTCGTCAAGACACCGGACGGCCGGATCACCGAACTCCGCTGCAGCTACGATCCAACCACCCGGGGCGGAGATGCCCCTGATGGTCGCAAGGTCAAAGCGACCCTTCACTGGGTATCAGCCCGTCACGCTGTGTGCGGTGTAGCCCGCCTCTACGAGCATCTGTTTGGCGTCGAGAACCCGCTGAAGGTGGAGGAAGGGCAAGACTGGATCGACAACGTCAACCCTGAAGCGCTCGTTACCGTGCCCGACTGCATGCTCGAGCCGAGCCTCGCCGAGGTGGAACCCGGGCAGCGCTTCCAGTTTGAGCGGAAGGGTTACTTCTGTGTGGACCCCGACAGCCGCCCCGGTGCTCCGGTGTTCAACCGCACGGCAACCCTGCGCGACACCTGGCAGAAGCTCCGCGCCCGCAACGCCACGTAGACCGACCCCCAGCCTGGGCCGCGATGCTGTTGCTTGTCGGGAAGCCGACACGCCGCGTCAAGGCGCGGGGCTCGTCCCCCCGACCTGCACGCCCAGCGCACGTAGTTCTTCCGCAGTGAGCGGCACGACCTGCCCCGGCTGGAGGTCGCCGAGTTCCAACGGGCCGATCGCAAGCCGCACCAGCCGGTCCACCCTGAGGCCGACCGCGATGAACCCCCTGCGGATCTCCCGCTTCCTGCCTTCGTGGAGCGTGAGTTCGATGTCGCGATCGCTGATCCGGCGAACCTCGCTGGGTTGGAACGGGCCATCCTCAAGCTGGATCCCGTTGCGGAGCAGGGCCAACACTTCTTTCCCCGGCGAGCGGGTCAGCGTGGCGCGGTATCGCTTCGGTACGCCGAAGCGTGGGTGGGTCAGCCGATAGGCGAGCTGACCATCGTCGGTGAGGAGGATCAACCCCTCGGAGTCCTTGTCGAGGCGTCCCACCGGGGTCAAGCGTAACCCTTCGGGGATGAACGCGAGCAGCGTTCGCTCGGCGTGGGGGTCGGCGAGCGTTGAGGTTACCCCGCGGGGCTTGTAGAGCTTGAGGTAGTGCCGTTGCGTTGACAGGACAATCGGTCGTCCATCGACGGTGATGGTGTCGTTGCGTGGATCCACCTCATGCCACGGCTCACGTACCGAATGCCCGTTGACCTCAACATGCCCGTCTTGGATGAGCTGGTCAGCCTTTCTTCGTGCGGCAACCCCAGCGTCGCGCAGCAGCTTGTTCAATCTCATGTCGAGAGCAATCGTAACCCCGATCCGGGACGCCCGGGAGAGCGAGACGGACCGATCAGCTACGGGAGGAGTCTGCGTAGCAGTCGGCCTGTGCTTCGGTAGGCGGACTTGCGCACGAGCCTCCGCCCGAAGGCGAGCGGCCCACGGCTTATGGCGCGAAGGTCACCGAGGATCGACCCTGTCCGGTAGAGACTCCGGCGCCCGCCAACCGCCAGGACCAAGGGTGCGATATGTGGTGACCCATCGGGCTTGGGAGCTGTGGGGAGCGCTTGCAACGCTTCTTCCGGAACCCGCCATCTTCCGTTCACCTTCTCCGCAGGCAGCCGACCGTCACGGCACCAAGCGGCTACGGTGGCCGAACTGACGCCCAGCCGTTGGGCGACCTGGGTTGTCGACAGGTGCCCCATCGTTCACCTCCTCATGGTCAGTGTATGCTCAAGCTGGAGAGCTGCCAAGATGATGTGAGCCCCTAAGGTTCAGCAATCTCGGTCTTCAGAACTGTGTTCTGAGCTGTGGGTTGTAGAATGGGATGACGAGTTGTGGGGGCGCGTCGGTTTCCCGCGCCCGGGAACACGGAGAAGGAGGCACTGTGCGTTATGTCGGGCTCCTCATTGGAGCTGTGGTATTGGTGTTGGGCCTTGGGTCGCCGGTGGCGCTCGGGGAACCCGCAGGGACGTTCCGGGCCGCCATCGAACCCATCGTCCAGGTTGACCCAGCGTTCATCTCTTCGGATGCGGAGGTGGCGGTAGCAAGCCATGTCTACGACTACCTGGTGGACATCGACGGCCAGAACCGCATCGTCCCCAGGCTGGCCCGAAGCTGGGAGGTGAGCGAGGACGGACTGACCTACACCTTCCGCCTCCACGAAGGAGTGACGTTCCACGACGGAACGCCGCTGAGCGCCGCGGATGTGGTATGGACCTTCGATCGCTTGCGTGATCCGGACCTGGGATTCGCTACGGTGGATCTCTACGAGAACATCATGGCGATCGATGCTACGGGGGACATGGAGGTGAGGTTCACCCTGTCCAGGCCGAACCCGTTCTTCCTCTACGACCTCACCGATAACCGTGCGCTCGTGATCCAACAAGGCACGGAACAGGCTTCGGATTTCAACGGAACGGGTCCGTTCATCGTTGACTTCTACAGCGTGGAGGATCGGGTCGAACTCGTGGCCAACCCCGACTACTTCCTGGGGGGGCTTCCGAAGATCGCCCGGCTGGAGTTTATCTTCTTCGGGGATGCCGCAGCCGCTGTGGCTGCGCTGCGTGGGGGGCAAGTGGACCTGGCGTGGCGGATGCCGAACGTGCTCCTCCTTGGCCTCGAGGGTGCGCGGGGGATCGAGACGTTCAGCGTAGCGACGAATGGCTTCGACCTTGTACGGCTTCGCTCCGATCGCCCGCCGGGTGACGACCCACGGGTCATCGAAGCGCTGAAGTTGGCCACGGACCGAGATGCCATCTTTGAGCTTGTGCAGCTAGGGATCGGGGCTGGGGGCCGGGACAGCCCCATAGGGCCGTTGTACGCTGAGTACTACACGGAGGAGACGCCGCTTCCCGAGCGCGATCCCGAAGCAGCGCGACAGCTCCTTTCCGACGCGGGGTACCCTCAGGGCTTGTCGCTCGATCTCTATACCCCGGACTCGGGGTCAAGGCCTGACCTGGCTGTGGTGCTCAAAGAGCAGTGGGCCGAAGCGGGCATCAACGTCAACGTGATCGTGGAGCCGGAGAGCGTGTACTACGGTGAGGACCGCTGGATGCAAGCTGATCTTGGGATCACAGGGTGGGGTTCGCGCCCCACGCCCCAGTTCTACCTCGACACGATGCTCACCTGTGGTGCCAGCTGGAACGAATCGCGGTTCTGCGACCCCGCGTTCGATGCTCTGGCGGAGACGGCCGGGACGACCCTTGATGAGGACGAGCGTGTTGAGGCGTACGCCGAGATCCAGAGAATCCTTATCGAGCGCGGGCCGGTGATCGTGCCCTACTTCTTCGCGCAGACAGCAGCCATCCGGGACGGCTTTGGGGGTTTCGAGCTCCGGGCCTTTGCGGGCCGCACCGACTTTCGCAAGGTGTACGTGGAGTGAAGGTGGCCCAAGCGGGCGACGGGCAGGCCCAGGAACAATAGCGCCAACAAGAGCGCGGGGATGGCCAGGAGGCTGTCAAACAACCGCATGACCACCTCGTCGAACCACCCCCCGCGATAACCGCTCAGGAGCCCCACGAGGGTCCCTGAGAGCACAGCGAGAACGGTCCCCAACCCGGCAAGCCCTACGACGCTCCCTGTTCCGAGCACAACGCGGCTGAACACGTCACGACCCAGATGGTCCGTGCCAAAGAGGTGCTGCAGCGAAGGTCCCTGCCGGGCTGCGGCAGGGATCTGTTGCGTGGAGGCGTAGGGTGCGATCCACGGGCCGAACAGTGCGAACACCACGAACACACCCACCAGTGCAAGCCCAATCGCCGTGGCGGGGCGGGCAACAAGCGTCCTCAGAAACGACGGGCGGCGAGCA
>PUMK01000089.1 GCA_003551325.1 Candidatus Acetothermia bacterium
GCCGCCGGGGTGGCAATCCCTCCCCCCGCGCGAGAGGTCATCCGTAGTGCCAAGACAACTGTCCAGGCGTCGTAGTGCCCTACAGGACATCACTTCTCAAAACCAACTGTAGAAGATGAGTTAGGGCTTCTGGCGGTGGGTGACACTGCTCTAGGAAGTGCTCCCCCTCCTCCTAAGCAGGAGTACCGTGTGTACATCGATCTGGTGGGCGAAGGGACAGTTACGGTTGCTCCCCAGCCCCTATACCCAGAGCGAACAGAATTCAGCGACTCGACGACTGTCTGGTACGCTGATGCGGACGGGGGCGGCATAGATGTTGAGCTCGAGGCGTCGGCCGCCGCAGGTTATCAGTTTGGCCATTGGGAGCTCGTGGATCCCGATGATGAGGTCACCTCCACCGCTGAAGCCCTAACCACTCTGCAGCTCAGGCCCGACCCTGAGTGGCCGGCACAATCGGACTGGACGATCAGAGCTGTGTTCGAGGAAGTCCCTCAGTTGCACACGCTGACCATGGGGGTCGACGGGCAAGGTTCCACCGTCCCGGGGGTCGGAACCCATGAGTTCGACGTGGGTGAAGTAGTCACCATCATGGCCACGCCAGCGGATGGCTGGGAGTTCACCCATTGGACCGGGCCGGTCTCTGACACAGGTTCCCCCGAGACCACGGTGACCATGGACGAGGACAAAACGGCCACCGCCAACTTTGCCGCCAGGGTCTACACCATTGACGTGACCGTCGTTCCTGAAGATGCTGGTTCTGTTGTCGGAGAGGGCCAGTATGAACATGGGGAGACGGCTACCCTGCTTGCGACTCCAGCTCAAGGGTACAGCTTTGTGGAGTGGACGGAGAACGGAGCATTCGTCTCGGCGGCTGCCGAGTACTCCTTTGTGGCGACGAACGACCGTGCCCTCACCGCAAGTTTCTCGGCCCAGGTCCATACAATCACGGCCACGGCAGCTGAGGGCGGGAGCATCGACCCCGTAGGCGAGGTTCCGCTAGCTGCAGGCGGGAGCCAAACGTTTGCCATCACCCCCGCCGAGGGACATGCCATTGCCGACGTTGTGGTCGACGGCCAGTCGATCGGTGCGGTGGAGCAGCACACCTTTCACAATGTGTCCGAAGATCACACCATCCACGCCGAGTTCGTGCGCACATACACGCTGACCTACCTTGCCGGCCCAGGGGGCACAGTGAACGGCCAGACGGAGGTAGTACAGACGGTGAAGGACGGAGACGACGGTGATCCGGTGACGGCAGCGCCGGCGGACGGGTACCGCTTCGTGGATTGGGATGACGGGGTGGAGACAAAGACACGGAAGGACACCAACGTCACCCAGGATATAACGGTCACCGCGACCTTCGCCCCCGACACACGCGAGCTCGAGGTGACCAGTACGGAAGGAGGACACGTCATCGTGCCTGGAGAAGGCACGTTCAGCTACGAGCACGGCACGGGAGTACCCCTGCATGCGCAGGCGGACGAGGATCACTCGTTTGCGGGGTGGATCGGGGACACGGGTACAGTGGACGACCCTGCAGCCGCGGAAACGAGTATCGAGATGCTCGACGACTACGCGATCACCGCGCAGTTCGACCCATTGCCCTACCATACGATCACCGCCTCCGCCGATGAGGGAGGGTCGATCGAGCCCGCTGGCGAAGTCGACGTGCTTAAGGGTACGGAGAAGTCGTTCACCATTACTCCCGCCAAGGGATACGTAATCGATGACGTGCTTGTGGACGGGCACTCTGTCTACGAGGAGCTGGATTTCACAAACGGCGTCGCTACCCACACGCTCACCGACATAACCGGCGAGCACAGTGTCCAAGCTACTTTTGCCCTCAAGCAGTACACGATCACGGCCACTGCAGGGGAGAACGGAACGATCGCCCCTGCAGGTAAGGTGAAGGTCGACCACGGCTCCGAGGCCTCGTTCACCATCACCCCTGACGAGGGGCATATGATCGACGCGGTGCTCATCGACGGCGTATCGGTGGGTGCGGTAGGGGAATACACGTTCGCCGAGGTAACGGACGACCATTCCATCCACGCGCTGTTCCGCTCCCCGCAGGCAAGCAGACAACTGGAGTCTGGTTGGCACTTGCTTTCGGTACCGGTCCTCCCCGCCGATCCCGAGCCGGCGGCCGCGTTTCAATCGGTGACGGTCGCAGGTTATGTGCTGACTATCTTCGAGTGGGCACCGGGAAACTCCTACCACGAGCCGTCGGTGGTCGATCCGGGCGGAGGGTACTGGCTGTTTCTGGAAGGTGAACTACGGGTCGAGGTAACCGGGGTGCTGCCTTCGGGCGACTACGAGGTTCAACTCGAAGATGCCGGATGGCATCTTGTATCCACACCGCGCTGGCCTGTTCCTTGGCAGGGGGTCACATTTACTGATGGGGAAAGCACGCTGCCATTGGAGGCGGCGATCGCCGCGGAATGGATCGAGCCATACGCCTTCTTGTATTGCTCGGAGGACACACAATATGTGGCCATTGTACTTCCCGGAACCACCGCCCGTATCGACCCGTGGACGGGCTACTGGCTGAAGACGATCCGTCCCGGACTCACGGCCATCCTCCCCTTGGACGAGCCATGGTTTCCCTCCACCCCGGCGGTGCATCTCAAGCTGGCCGAGGTGCCTGCGCGGCTCACCCCGCCGCCGGCGCCCAACGTCTCCGAGCTGAGCGCAGGCTTCCTGACGGCGGTCGGTTACCCCAACCCGGTGACCGGCGCTCAAGCTACGTTCCGCGTAACGGGCCTTCCGGCGGAGAGCGTGCGGGCGACTGTGCTCGACCTTGGCGGTCGGGCGGTGTGGCAGTCCCAAGGGGCGGGTAACCAGCTTTCTTGGGACCTCACCGACAGCGCGGGCCGCACGGTAGCCAACGGTGTGTACCTGTACATGCTGGAGGCCAAGGTTGGCGGCCGGTGGATGCCCGCCGGAACGGACAGGCTCCTGATCACGCGCTAGCAAGACAACCTCACCTGAGTTCCCTGGTAACAGCGGGCGGGCCCCCCGCGGGCCCGCCCTCGTGCCCGGGTTGATGTTGCCGTAGCGGCAATCCCGGGGCGCTTCAGCTGTAGGTTCCCCGGCACTTCGCACATGCTCAGGACTGCCCCGGAGCACCCGGGAAGTGCGACTCGTCCAGCGGCAGGACCATGGTCAGGTTCGGCTCGCGCGTCTTGAGCCAGTAGCCATACCACGGGGTGATGCCGGCCATCGTGCCGGGCAGCTCGATGGAGACGTAATCCTCAGCCTTCCGGCTGTAGCGGAAGGCGTAGGGCTCAATCCAACCGGCCCCAATGGCCTCGTCCAGGCTTCTCTCCTCTTCGCCCTTCTGGAAGGTGACGTCTTGCCAGCCCACCATCCACCTGGGCGTGGACACCTGGTGCCAGCCGGCGTCGTCCAAGGCCACCGTGTACTTGCCCTCGGGCAGTTCGCGCGGGATCTCGATGGGCAGCTTTTCAAACGCGTACAGCCAGTAACCCCGACCGGGGTCGATCTCTGTGGGCACGACGTACTGGCCGTGTACGTACTCATAGATGACAAACGTGCCCTCCCCAACTACTCGCCTGAACACGCTCTCCGGCGAGGCGTCCTCGGGCGCTCCTGGAACGGACAGCATGTGTAGACCTGGTTCGAGCCAGAGCGGAAACCATTCGCTGGCGATCAGGGCAAAATAGTCCTCCGGTGGGGACTCGTAATACACGTCTACGTGGAATGCTTCGGGCAACTCCTCGACCTCGACTTCAAAGCTGAAATCCGTGAGAACCGTGAGACAAGTCTCGGAGTGATTGACAGTCTCGATGCGGAACAAGGTGGGATAGGACTTATGATCGACATACTCGGGGACGCAACTGTTTTCCCAAGTACCGTACACATGAATGGTGCCCGGCTCCCCCGGTCCGGCGTCCTCCGGCAGTACTTCGATGTTCACTTCTCTTGCCGCAGGCGGCTGATAGCCGTTGTCCTCTTCCGCAAAGTGCGCGGCAAACCCCGCGTCATGATCATGCTCATTGCACGGGTGAATCTCAAACTCGCACGGGTTCTCTTGCGGATCGCAGGCGTCCGCGCTGCCCTCGAGCTCCCAACCCAGGAACTCCCATCCTTCGGCGGGGATGGCCTCGACCATGACGGTGTCCCCGCATTCGTAGACGTGTGTGCCCGGCGGAGGGCTTGTTGTGCCACCTTGCATAGCGAACATCTCGAGAATGCACTCTTCCACCACTTCTTCAGCGACTTCGATGTGGACGGCTTGCGCAAAGGATGCTAGGAGCATCAGCCCAAAAGCTGCCAGCAGTAGCTTACGCATCCCCAAACACCTCCTGTCTTCTTGCTCGCGATGAGTTGAGGATAGTCCCCGCGGGCGGCCTCCCTGTTTCCTTGAGGATTAAGTAGTACGTCCACGGTATGGGTTGTCGGCAATGCAGACTGCTCACTTGCGACCAACTCGCTGCCCTCTCTAGACAACGCGAGTGATGCTGTAACACTGGGCCCGACTGCTACCTTGGCCCCTTTTACCGTACCACGCCAGCACTCCTGTCAACAACTCTCACAGGCGCCTTTCGCAGGTCTTCCCGATGGCCTTCTTCTTCGGTGGAGACGCTGTCTGAGCTGGCCTTCTAGTTGGCCAAAGGAGCGATTGGTCGCGAGGTGATGGAAGGTAGCACCGGGCTGGCATGCTGGCAACGTCGTCTGACTGCCCGATGGTTAGTCTCCGCGCTCGAGAAGAGCACGGAACTCAGTCGGTTGAACGATCTTGATGCCGCGGTATGTGCCCAGGGCCAGCAGGTGGCGGTCGCCGGTGACGATGTAACGGGCTTCCGATTCCAGCGCCGCGCTCAGGACGTGGTTGTCACTTGGATCCTCTTTGATGATCCGGACGCGCCGCCGGCCAGGGGCCATAACGGCAGCCTGGGAGATCAGCTTCACCAGCTTGGCGATCTCGTCAGGTTTGAGCTGCTGGTACTTGCGGATGTGCGACCGCTCGAGGACCCGTTCGAGTTCCTGGAGGAGAATGGGCGAGGTGGCAAGCTCTACTCTTCCTTGGAGCCACGCCACCAGGATCTGGCCTGGCGGGCTCTCGCGGGCAATGGTGGCGCTGACGAGCACATTAGTGTCAGGGACGAACCGGATCATCAGCGGCGTGTGCGCGAACGAGCTCGGGCCTCACTGGCACGAACCTCAGCCACGGCCTCGTCTACATCGGTCTCCAGGGTGGCCGGGTCCACGTCGCGGTTGCGCTTCCACACCGGCTCCAGCAGCTCCGAAAGCTCTGCCTTGGCCCGGTCGATCAGGA
>PUMK01000333.1 GCA_003551325.1 Candidatus Acetothermia bacterium
AGGTGAGCGTCATCGACTTCGAGAACCCGGACAACAACGATTGGCTCGCCGTGAACCAGTTCACCGTCTCCGAGAACAGGCGGACGCGGCGGCCGGACATCGTGCTGTTCGTCAACGGCTTACCCCTGGGGTTGATCGAGCTCAAGAACCCCGGGGACGAGGATGCCACCGTCTACGCCGCCTTTCAGCAGCTCCAGACCTACAAAGCGGAGATCCCGTCGTTGTTTGCCTACAACGAGGTACTGGCGGTCTCCGACGGCAACCTGGCGCGCCTGGGAACGTTGACCGCCGGTTGGGAGTGGTTCAAGCCGTGGCGGACGGTCTCGGGGGAGTCGGTGGCCGATCCAGGCCTCTCGGAACTCCAGGTGCTCCTCCAGGGCGCGTTCGACAAGCGACGGCTCCTTCACCTGGTGCGCGACTTCGTCGTGTTCGAGGAGGACCGCGGGGATGTTCCGGCGAAGAAGATGGGCGGCTACCACCAGTTCCATGCCGTCGAGGTAGCTGTACAGGAAACCCTGCGTGCGGCGCGGGCGATCCAAGAGCGGCAGGTGCGCGAGCCCCCGGGGCGTTACGAGACACGGAGGCCCGGAGGAGAACCCGGGGATCGGAGGATCGGGGTCGTCTGGCACACGCAAGGGTCGGGCAAGAGCCTCACGATGGCCTTCTACGCCGGGCGGATCATCCGCGAGCCAGCGATGGAGAACCCGACGCTCGTCGTGATCACCGACCGGAACGATCTCGATGATCAACTGTTTGGGACCTTTGCTCGCTGCCAGGAGCTTCTCCGCCAGCCGCCCGTTCAGGCCAAGGACCGGGCTGACCTCCGGGCGAAGCTACGCGTGCAGTCGGGCGGGGTCGTGTTCACCACCATCCAGAAGTTCTTTCCCGAGATCCAGGGCGACCGGCACCCGACGCTCTCCGAGCGACGCAACATCGTGGTCATCGCCGACGAAGCTCACCGCAGCCAGTACGACTTCATCGATGGGTTCGCTCGGCATATGAGGGACGCCCTTCCGAACGCCGCGTTCATTGCCTTTACCGGCACGCCTCTCGAACTCACCGACAAGAACACCCGGGCGGTGTTCGGAGACTACATCAGCGTGTACGACATCCAGCGGGCGGTCGAGGATCGGGCCACCGTACCCATCTACTACGAAAGCCGGCTGGCCAAGCTCGGCCTGGATGAGGCGGCCAAGCCTGTCCTCGATGAGGAGTTCGATGAGGTCACCGAGGGCGAAGAGGTAGAGCGTAGGGAGAAGCTCAAGAGCAAGTGGGCGCAACTTGAGGCCGTGGTCGGAACGACCAGCCGGCTCAAGCTGATCGCCCGAGACATCGTGGAGCACTTCGGGCGGCGTCTGGAGGCGCTCGATGGCAAGGCGATGATCGTGTGCATGAGCCGGCGGATCTGCGTCGAACTCTACAACGAAATCATCAAGCTGCGTCCACAATGGCACCACGAGGACGACGAGCGAGGGACGCTCAAGGTGGTGATGACTGGGTCGGCGTCCGATCCGGTGGACTGGCAACAGCACATCCGCAGCAAGCCGCGCCGGGAGACCCTGGCCAACCGGTTCCGCGATTCGCGCGACCCGTTCAAGATCGTGATTGTCCGTGACATGTGGCTCACGGGGTTCGACGCGCCGCCCTTGCACACGATGTACGTGGACAAGCCCATGCGTGCGCACGGTCTTATGCAGGCCATCGCCCGCGTGAACCGTGTGTTCGGGGACAAGCCGGGGGGACTTGTCGTTGACTACCTTGGCTTGGCCCACGAGCTCAAGAGGGCGCTCGCCACGTACACCGAGAGCGGTGGGAAGGGGCGTACAGCGGTTGACCAGCGCGAGGCCGTGGCCGCCATGCAGGAGAAGTACGAAGTTTGCTGTGGGCTGCTGCACGGGTTCGACTGGTCGTTGTGGGTGAGTGGAACGCCAGGGGAAAGGTTGACGCTCCTCCCGGCTGCTCAGGAACACATCCTGGCCCAGAAGGAGGGCAAGGAGCGGTTCATCGAGGCGGTTAAGGAACTCTCCCAAGCATTTGCTTTGGCGGTCCCACACGACGAGGCGATGCACATCCGGGACGGCGTGGAGTTCTTCCAGCACGTGCGGGCGGCGCTCCTCAAGCGAAGCACTGTGGACGCCAAGCCGGACGAAGAACTCGACCACGCTATGCGGCAGATCCTATCCCGGGCAGTCGCCTCAGAGGGCGTGGTGGACATCTTTGCCGCCGCCGGACTGAAGAAACCGGACATCTCCATTCTCTCGGAGCAGTTCCTGGCTGAAGTACGTGGCATGCCGCACCGCAACCTCGCGGTGGAACTCCTGCAGAAGCTCCTGTCAGGGGAGGTCCGCAAACGCAGGCAGCAGAACGTCGTGCAGGCGCGCTCGTTCGCCGAGATGCTTGAGCAGACACTCCGGCGTTACCAGAACCGGGCCGTTGAGGCCGCACAGGTGATCGAGGAACTGATCGAGCTCGCACGGGAGATGCGCGAGGCGGACCGGCGCGGTGAGAAGCTGGGCTTGAACGAAGACGAGCTCGCCTTCTACGATGCCCTGGAGACGAACGACAGCGCCGTTCAGGTGCTAGGGGACGAGAAGCTGTGCGGGATCGCCCGCGAGCTCGTGGAGAAGGTCCGTAACAACGTCACCATCGACTGGACTGTGCGGGAGAACGTACGCGCACACCTGCGCGTACTCGTCAAGCGGATCCTTCGAAACCACGGCTATCCCCCGGACAAGCAGGAGAAGGCCACGCGGACGGTGCTCGAACAGGCCGAGGTGTTGTGCGAGGGTTGGGTTAACAGATGAGCGGCGCTCAGTTCGCGAGGCTGTCCGCCCAGCCGAATGCTGGCCGCGGCTTCGCTGGGGCCGGGCTTCCCGTGTCCCTCGGAAAGGGAGACTTGTCAGCGTTGGGTGTGCCAGAGCGAAGCCGAACACTGGAGGGACGGGGGCAGCTGTGGCGTGTATCAGTGGTATGAGCGATCTAAGCTCTAGGCACTGCCTCGCTTGTGTCTGTGGCGAGTCGGTGCTCTGCATCTGCAACAACGTTCTCCCGGACGAACATGGCTGCTGGAAATGCTCGATGGTTATGACTCCACACCACAGACCCGTAGCTCAGCCCAGAAAAGCGCATACAACAGCAAGAGCATTATGGATGAGGTGGAAGAATGAATTGGGATGCTGAAGGTACCTCTTATGAGGAGAAGAGCCGCTACAACCATGTGCCGAGGAAGAGACTGGAGCTTGTCAAGACCATTGTTGCGTTCGCCAACACGGCCGGAGGGCAGATCTTCATCCGGGAGGTGGCCTGCAGGCCGGCTGATCTCGACTCGGCAAGACTGGACGATCTCGTCAACAAGTACGTGGAACCTCGTCTGGGAGGATTGACCTCATATGCAGTCGGGTACGGATGGATCGTCGAAGTTCCAAGATCTCCAGACCGTCCTCACATCTTCGTGCGGACGGGTACGTATGATGAAGGAACCCGCCAGAAGACAGCGTTTCACCCAGGGCAAGTCTATGTCCGACACAGCTCGAAGACCGAACCGGCTGTAGGGGACGATCTCCGGCAGGTGCTGCAGGAGAGGGGGGGGGATTGGCTGAGTAAGGTTGGACAGGCTATCAGCAGGTTTTCATTGCGGCTCGAAGAGGAAGGTTCCGCATTGCCGGTTCGGCTGTCACGAACAGAAGCTGCTCTCACGATCAGCATCAGCGACCCCAACCAAGACTTTCCTTACACCACAAAGACCTTGGGACAGGAGATTGGTGAAGGCCAGAACTGGGTGGCCAAAGCCGCTGAAGTTCTGGGGTTGAAGGATGACCCAAGGCATTGCTGTCCGATTAGGGGCGCTAGCGGTCAGATCGCAGTACGCAGGTACAGTGAGGAGGCAAGGCGGTTTCTGGAAGCGCGTCTGTCGAGGGAACCTGATTTTGACCCTTATCATGCCGTTGACCCGTGACACAAGCGCCTCTGAGAGGATCCTGGGGTGAGGACTGGCACCTCTGGAAGAGAGTCGCCGACTGACAGCGAGTGGCAGCCTGTGGATCTCAGGTCTTGGCTGGCAAACATCGCTCATCGGCTCGAGGAGGTAGTGACCATGGCCAGAGAGGTCAGGGTCCTCAGCGAGTGGGAGCCCATGAGAACTCTTGGAAGCAACTCGCTCGCAGCAAGGGCGGATTTCGCCGCAAGCCTTGGTCCAGCGCGTTGGCGTCGCACCGCTCGAAGTCCAGGGCTCTGACAGGGCAGTTGCCAGTGGAGGCGGTGGGTTGTTGTTCTGGCTATGTGAATCTCAGCATAACTGGGGCAGCCCCACGGGAGCGCAGCGCGTGAGACTCAAGGAAGACCGTCATCTGAGTCTGGTCTTGCTGGGGCACTCTGGCAGAAGTGGTGAGCCCAAGTCTGTGATCGGGGATTCCGGTTTCTGGTTCTGCAGGAAGCAAGACGAGAGAGATGGACATCGCATCAGTAGCCAAAGGCCATCGTTCTTGATGAGAGAATGGAGCGCCCCGGGTTCTCCGGAGGGTTGTTCACTTGAGTCCGGCCACCATGACCGGAGCCTCCTGCTGCTGATAGTATAGCGCCTCGAACTCGGCAGGTGGAATGTTTCCGATCGGCTCAAGTAGCCGCTTTGTGTTGAACCAGTTCACCCAATCAAGCGTTTCGAACTCCACCTGCTCCACCCCACGCCATGGTCCCAGCTGCTGTATCACCTCCGTCTTGTAGAGCCCGATGATCGTCTCGGCAAGCGCGTTGTCGTAGGAATCCCCAACACTTCCTACCGAGGGCTCGATCCCAGATTCCTTCAGGCGCTCCGTGTACCTGATCGACAGGTACTGCACCCCCCGATCGCTGTGGTGCACGAGTTCTTCTGTTTCGGGACGGGCGTACAACGCCTGCTCCAGGGCATCAAGCGCCAGGTCACTCCGTAGGGATCGCGACACCCGCCACCCAACGATCGTTCTCGAGAACGCATCGATGACAAACGCCACGTACACAAAGCCCGCCCAGGTAGCTACGTAGGTCAGGTCCGCCACCCACAACTGGTTGGGCCGCACGGCGGTGAAGTTCCGCTCTACCAAGTCCGCCGGATGGGCTGCACTCTCATCGGGGATCGTCGTCCGCTTATTCTTGCCGCGAACCGTTCCGCAAAGCCCCAGGCTCCGCATCAGCCGCTCCACCGTGCACCGCGCCGCCTTGATCCCCTCTCGTCGGAGCTGGCGCCACACCTTCCGCGCTCCATAGATCCGTCGGTTCTCCTCCCACCCCCGCGTGATCTCCTCGCACAGGATCGCGTCAC
>PUMK01000293.1 GCA_003551325.1 Candidatus Acetothermia bacterium
CCGCCTCCGCGCGACGCCCTACGAGCCGATTGCGGAGTTCAACGATCAGAATACCACCGGCCAAACCCAGGAGGAGCGTGATCGACGCAATAAGCGCACTAATCAGCACGTTCATCACCCTCCTCGGGCGTTCGGTAGCCGTACCAGGATCTCAGACTTTAGTGCCCGCGACGGCGGCGCTCAACCCACAGGCTCGCTGCAGGGAGAAACACGAGACTCCCCAGCAACGTGAAGCCCAAGCCCAGGAGAGCAGACGTACCCAGGAGTTGAAGACCTGGAGTACGGGCAACCACAAGCGCAGCAAAGACCAGCATCGTGGCCAGGGCCGTGGCCAGTACAGGGATCGCCGAAGCCGCTGCTCCACGGGCAACCGAACCAGGCCCGCTGACGCCTTCCTCCTCGATGCGATGCAGGATGTGTAACGCCGAATCAACACCGATGCCAATCAGAAGAGGCGAGACCACGATGTTCGTGAAGTTGAATGTGATGTCCATCAGCCGCATGCCCGCCAGCATCCACACATAGCCCAGAATGAGCGGCGCCAAAGCCAACAGGGCTTTAGACACGCTGCGGAAGCTCCTCCATACGAGCAAGACAATCAGCAGCCCCGCCAGCGCGGTTGACAGCGCGAAGTCACGTCGCATATAGGACTCGAGGTGCACCTGGACCTCGGGAAGGCCAAAGTATTCAACACCCTGATCTTGCGCCCAGCTGACAAACTCCCGGAGTTCATCCGTGCCGTAGATCGTCGACGACATCTGCGCACGCAGCACATACCGCCCTTGTGGTGTGTAGTACTGACTGCGCAGCTCCGCCGGGAGCACCTCGATGAGTTGTCCCAGGAGCTCATCCTCCGGCGGAAGCGCCTCCACACCTTCCACCAGAGAGCGCAAGACCACCACATCCTTCTCAAGCGTTTCCAACAGCGGAAGGAGCGTGTCAGGATCAAGCGCCTCCAGGTCCTGCAGAAGTCGGATCAGATCGCCGCTCACAACCGAGACCTCACGTGCCTGCTTCCCCCAACCCGAAAGCATGGCCAGGAACTCCAGCTGCGTGAGGGCCACCACCGACTCTTCAAGGGCGGTGGTGATCTCAGGAAGGACCTCCAGCGCACCGCGCAGTTCCACGAGCGCGTCATGCGTCTCGACAACCGGGAGATCCACCACCGACGCACGTCCGCGCAGGAGTTCCTGAGGGAGCAAGTACCTCACCGACCGCGTGGTCTCGACGGTCGGCTGCTCCATCAATGCCTGCTCCAGCGTCGTCAACTCATTGGGGGACTCGGCAAAGAACACGAAGTAATCACCGAGCGGAAGCTCCACATCGAACTCACGAACAATCTCATCCCCAACTGCGCGCGCCTCAGATTCCGGAGCCAGCTCGGCTGAGGTGAACTCGAACCGCACCTGGCTCGCTTGGTAGAATAGGGGCAGGGTGAGCACGAGGAACACGCTCACCACCGCTCGCCGTTGCACAAGGAGATGCCGGTACGAGCGACCCAGCGTCCTCTGACCCCGGGGCACAACCTCTCGAAACCTGCGGCGAAAGGTCACGTACGCCAACGAGATCAGGCTGGGCGTGAGAAGCATCGCCGCTATGTAGGCAATAAGGGTGCCCAGCGCCATGATCACGCCCATCTCGGCCATCGCGGGGGAACGTGAAATGAGCAAGCACAGGAAGACGATCGACGTGGTGACAGCGGCCGTCAGCGACGCCGCCCCCTTGCGGTAGATGGCCGTCGCCGCAGCTTTGCCAACCGACCGGCCCTCAGCCCGTTCTTCAGCGTAGCGCGCCAGCAGATGCACGGTGAAGTCAATACCGTAGCCCAAGACCAACGCCGGAAGAAAGGCCGTCACCAAGTTAAACCCATCGACTGCCAATTTCGCCCATGCCATAGTAAACAACGCAGACATAAGCATGGGGATCAACGCCACCGCCGTGAGGAAGAAGCTGGAGAAGCTCACGAGAAGGATGACGAGCACCCCCACCGAGGAGATGATCGTCGTGATGAACATGTCCCGCCGGATGATCTGGTCAGCCTCCGCCGCCACCGCGTACATGCCCGTCAGTTGAGCGCCCACCTCCAACTCGTCGAGATCAGCTTCAGCAACCGCAGCACGTACTGTGCCGGTGATCTCGCGGTTGTACGCCACCGATTCGTGCGCAGGCCGCTGCGGGAACACCTGCACAACGAGTCTCGAGGAATCCCTGGAGAACAGCGGCTCTCCCTCCTCAGGAGGCGGTGGGCGCTCCTGGATGGCGCGGATGAGCTGGGCTGCTTCGTCGAGCAACGGTTGCACATCGGGCAGACGCTCCAATGTCGCTAGCGCAGTCTGGCCCGTCTCCACTAACCCTGTCAGCAAGGCCACAAGCTCGTCGATTTCCCCTGGCGAACTCGGCTCCGAGACATCCTCTAGCTGCTCAAACTGTTCCACAAGGTTGGGTGCGCCATCAGCGGGAAGCGGTGGCAGACGCTCCAACACCTCAGCCGCGATCTCACGCAACCGGTTGATATCCTCGGGAGCCAAAGCCCAGAACAGCAGCAGCTCGTCGGGGATCTCCAGCCCCTCACCCACACGATAGGAACTTGCCCTGACTTCGGGAAGGTCTAGGGCGGCAATGAGCCGCTCGGCTGCTTCGGATAGCACCTCTCTTCTCGGCTCCACACCTTCGGGAGGATCGTGCAGGGTCAACAACACAGCCATGTAGTCGACCCCTTCAAGCTCCTCCTGCTTGCGCTGATAGCTCTCGATCAGAGGATCGCCTTCAGGAAGGAGATCCAAATAGGTGCTCCGTATGGGAACATCACGTACGTAGTATAGGGACGCACCGGCCAGCAGAACGACCACCACAACCACTGCCAGCGCTTGTCGCCTGGAGAGGTAGACCACCCCATCCAGGAAGCGGTCGCGCCACAGGCGGCGCTCAGGGTGCTTGGACTTCATCTCCGGACGGGGTCCGGATCTGGATGCTATACCCGGTCAGCTTCGCAGCCAACTCCGCACTCTGCCCATCACGACCGATGGCAAGGGACACCTCGTTACCCGGCACCGTGACAGCCGCCGTGCGAGCATCCTCATCCATCTCGATGCCCCGCACACTGGCCGGAGCCAGGCAACCGCGTATGATATCGCGGATATCCTCACTCCACCGGATGATGTCGACCTTCTCCCCCGAGAGCTCACGCGATACAGCACGAATCCGACTCCCGCCCGCGCCCACGCAGGTACCAACCGGGTCGATGCGAGGGTCCAACCCCCGTACAAGCACTTTGCTTCGTACACCAGCAATACGAGCCACCTCGACCACTTCCAGGAGGCCTTGTTCCACCTCAGGCACTTCCAGTTCCAACAGCTTGGCTACAAACTGCGGATGCCCGCGCGAAACGAACAAACGTGGATCTCCCTGCGTCTTCTCCACGTCGTACAAGTAGGCACGCAGCCGACGTCCCGGGACATAGCGCTCGCCGGGAATCCTCTCCCGCTCAGGCATATAGGCCTCGGCCTCGCCAAGGTTGATCCACACACTCCGCCCCTCAAACCTGTGGACGGACCCATTCAGGATCTCCCCTACGCGCTCCGCGTACATATCGAAGAGGATCTCGCGCCGGTGCTTCAAGATCTCCTGGCGGAACACCTCCTCAGCTCGTCGCGTGGCGATCCTGCCCAAGGCATCCCAATCCAGCCGTTCGCCATCAACCCGGACATCTCCCGAGTTGCGATCGATCACAACCTCCTCAGGGGTTGTTCCGAATTCAAGGGCATAAGCCGCGGCAATACCGTGTTCCATCGCCGTGTACGCCGCTTCTCGATCGATACCCCGTTCCCGAGCCATCTCCTCCAGCGCCTCGAGGAAGTCGATGTTCATCGGCCCTCCTGCTTCGGCTCGAAGACAACTTGGGCCCGAGCCACCTCCGACAGGGGAATCTCCATAGGTTCCCCTTCGACGTCGAGGAGCAGAACCTCGCCACTGAGTTCTTGCAAACGTCCCACGACCGTCCTTGGCCCCTGCTGGGGAGGGGTAAACCGCACCCGAATCCTCCGTCCAATAACGCGGCTGTAGTGCCATGGCTCCCACAACCTGCGGTCCAGTCCGGGTGACGACACCTCCAGCACATAGGGTGCGCCGATCACATCCTCCCGATCCAGCAATCGCTCGACAGCCCGGCTGGTCCGCTCACAATCCGCACTGGTCACACCGGCCGACGTGTCGATGTACACAATGAGACGTCCGCGGCCCTCTGCCCCCGCGAACTCCCAGTGGTACAACTCCACCCCAGCGCTCTCCACGCCCTCTCGAAGCAGCGAATCGAGTTTTTCCCGGAACATGACCATGTTTTGCCATTATACTTGGCGGATGCCATGGTCACAAAGGACTCGAACCGAAACGAACAGCTGACTGTAGTCCCTGAGGAAGAGGGTTGCAGGGTCGATCGCCTCATCGCCACCAAGCTGGAGATCTCGCGTTCCCATGCCCAACAACTCATCACCAACGGGCAGGTCTTCCTGGACGGGGCAACGCCACAACCCAGCCGTCGTGTTCTGGCAGGGCAGACCGTTGAGATCAACTGGGACGGAGGAGCCATACAGCCGACCCCCCTACCTGTTCGCATCCTTCATGAGGACGCCGATCTCATTGCCGTTGACAAACCCAGTGGCATGCCCGTCCATCCGGCGAACGCAACCGACACCCGCGCCACGTTGGTCTCCACGCTGTTGGCGTTCACAACGCTGGCTGGAGGTCCTGCATTGCGTCCTGGCGTGGTACACCGTCTCGACGCCCCGACCAGCGGGGTGATCGTGCTTGCTCGTACCGAGGAAGCCCATGCAGGGCTGGCCGCCCAGTTCCGCGCACGCACAGCGGAGAAAGTGTACCTTGCAGTCGTGGAGGGTTTGCTGGACGCCGAGAAGGGCACCGTGGAGGGGCGGATCGGAAGGGATCCCCGCCGACCGTGGAGGATGGCCGTCAGCTCCGCTGGACGTTCTGCGCGTACTGACATAAGGGTACTGAGCCGCAAGGAGGGTAAGACGCTTCTGGAAGTCCGCCCATGGACAGGTCGCACCCACCAGATCCGCGTTCACCTAGCCGCTATCGGTCACCCCGTGCAAGGGGATCACGTATACGGTCATCGCGGAGATCGCCTTATGCTGCACGCCCTTCGCCTTGCGGTCACGCACCCCCGCACGGAGGCGCGTCTTCAGCTGGAGGCTTTCCCGCCAGAGCCTTTCGCTCCTTGGCTCGGACACACAAGTAATAGCTTCCTGCCATGAACTGAGCG
>PUMK01000067.1 GCA_003551325.1 Candidatus Acetothermia bacterium
ACAGCGGAGCGAGCCACGCGCTCATCCGCCCGCCTCCCCGCTCCGGGTCCGGAGGTACCACCTGACCGTCTCGGCCAGCCCCTCGTCCACGGAGTACGGCGCCTCCCAGCCCAGCTTCTCCGGGATCAACTCGGTCGAGACGACCAACGAGCGGGTCAGCCGGTCCACATCATCGGTCCGCCCAAGCACCTTGCCCGCCAGACGCATCAGCCCCACGGGAAAGGGCACGATCCGCGCCGGTCGACCCATGAGCTGAGCGAGCTTCTGCACAAGCTCGGGCGTGGACAGCGCCGGCCCTGGATCTGCCACGTGGAAGATGCCTTCCGCATCGTCTGGATACTCCAACACAGTCTCAATTGCACTTGCCAGGTTCCCCACGAACACCATGCTTCGGGCGTTGCGCACACAACCCAACGGGAGCGGAAGACCTCTCCGAGCGAGGCCCAGAAGCCGGAGGAAGTTGCCCTTCACTCCCGGACCGTACACAAGCGGAGGGCGCAGTACCGTTGTCACCATGTCGCCATCCCTGCCTGCGTTCAGTACGAGTTCTTCCGCCTCGCGCTTGCTTACACCGTACGGATCCTCCGGCGCACATGGGCTCGATTCCTCGTAGGACTTGGCAGCTCCTTCCCCCACGGCCTTGATCGAGCTCAGAAAAACGAAATGGGGAACTCCCTCGCTGTGACAGGCCTTGAGCAGCGCCCGCGTGATCCCCACGTTGACTTCCCGATAGGCGGCAAGCGGATCCGTAGATGGATCGCGCATCACATGAGCCCTGCCGATCAGGTGTACGACAGCCGATGCACCGCGCACAGCCTTTTCCCAGGATGCCGGTTCCTGCATTCGTTGGACTAGAGCGGGCTCAACGCCTGCTGGCAACATCTCAACAGCTTCTGAGCGGCGCACCACACCGCGTACGTCCCGGCTTTGTTCTGCCAGGGCAGAGCAGAGATGCTGGCCGACGAAGCCGTTGGCGCCGGTAACAGCTACCTGTGTAGGCATCACCTCAACACCACCTTCGCGCCGATCTTCATCACGGCGACCTCACACGTTTGGCGTTGGCGGCAGCCATGGCACACGATAGACACAGCGCGCCGCCAAGCACGCCACACAGGTTGGCCAAGATGTCTCCCAGTGAGAACGCTCGCCCAGGGACAAAGAGCTGCAAGAGTTCAAGGATTGCCCCGTAGGCAAACGCGATCCCTGCAGCGAACCAAGCCCGATCTCGACAACGGCTCGGTCGAAGCCAAGCCACCAGGAGTGTCAGCAGCCAGTAGCCTATGATGTGAAAGAAACGCGTGCCGTAGGCTGAGAACATACCCTCCACAGGGCGCGGATAGCTGGTGCCCAAGCTCATGTAGGCCAAGAAAGCCATATAGCAGAGCACCCCGCTTGCCTTGACCACCTTCATCGCTCGAGCAGGATGTCCGCGATTCGCTCTGCAGCGTGCCCGTCTCCGAACAGCTCAGCCTTGCGCGCGGCGGCCGCGTAGGCGTCCGAGTCGGTAAGGAGCCGCCGTGCCTCGGCTGCGATCTTGGCCTCGTCCGTGCCCACCAGCCTACCGATGCCCGCTTCGATGAGTTCGGGCCGCTCGGTTACCTCGCGCATGACCAGCACCGGCTTACCCAGAACCGAAGCCTCCTCTTGGACCCCGCCGGAGTCGGTGAGTACGAGATGAGCTTCCGCCATGAGTCGCACAAACGGCTCGTAAGAGAGGGGCTCGATGAGCCTGACGCGTTCGTGTCCTGCGAGAAGGCTGCGCACAGGCCCTTGTACTCGGGGATTGAGGTGAACGGGGTAAACAAGCAATACATCCTCGTTCTGCTCGACGACCGCCCGGAGACCGCGACAGAGCGAATCGAACGGGGGACCAAAGCTCTCCCTCCTGTGGGCCGTCACAAGAACCAGCTTTTGACGATCCCGGCTGCCAAGCGACCCAGGGACGTCGCCAGCGCCAAGCTCCTGCAACAGCGCGGCGGCTTCACGGGAAGGTGGGCTGTCCACAATCGAATGCACTGCGTCGACGATCGTATTCCCCGTCAGGAACACCCGCCCTCCAGGCACCCCTTCGGAAAGCAGCGCGTCGCGCGCGCGAGCCGTGGGGGTAAAGTGACACGTGGCCAGCACTGAAGCGAGGCGGCGGTTGATCTCTTCAGGAAACGGGTTGTACCGGTCGTTCGTGCGCAGGCCGGCCTCCACATGGCCCACAGGAATCCGTAGGTAGAAGGCCGCCAGCGCGGTGGCCATCACTGTGGTCGTGTCGCCTTGCACGAGTACCCAGTCCGGGCGCTCTTGTTCCAGCACCTCGGTCATCCGCGTGAGCACGTGCGAGGTCAGGCCTGCCAAGGTCTGGCCGGGTTGCATGAGGTCCAGGTCGATATCGGGCTCGATGCCAAACAGCTGCAGCATCTGATCCAACATCTCCCGATGCTGGGCGGTGACACAGAGACGCGTTGAGATCCGGTCTGGGCGTGCCCGCAATGCTCTGATGACCGGAGCCAGCTTGATCGCCTCTGGCCGGGTGCCGAACACGGGGAGAACCTTGAGCGGCGAACTACCTGGCCTTGCCGTGTTAGTGACCTTGTGCATGAGCGCTCTCCTCCTATGACTTCATCCGCTCGACCTCGCCATGTTATCCGCTTCGTGCGCCAAGGCCCACCGAAACGGCGCCTACCTTGTTGGGATGTCAAACGGGGCCTGAGCCATACTTCATCCTTGCGCGTCACAGTTCCGTGAGAAGCTGAGCCAACTTCCTGGTCATCTTCTCGCGGCTGTACTCTGCGGCAACAGACCTGTTCTTCAGGGCTGCCTGCGCGTATCGATCGTAGTAGGAGGCGAGCCGTTCCACAGCGTCCGCGAGGGATGCCAGGTTATCCGACTCGAACGCGACATTGCCGCCCGACAAAGAGAGAATCTCAGCTCCCTCGCCCTTCAGCCCGAAGAGGATGGGCCGGTTGGCGGTGAGATAGTCGAACACCTTGGAGGGGATGGTTGTGGCGAACACGGGCTCGTCCCTGAGCTGCAGGAACAACGCTGATGCACCGGCAAGGCTGCGCAGCGTGTCCTCCCGCGGACGGGGGCCCGTGAACACCAGGTTCTCCACACCCTTGCTCTGAGCCAACGCCTGCACCGAACGGCTCCGTACGCCGCTTCCGATGATCTCGAAAGTGAGCTCCGGGAAGCAAGCTGCTGCCTCGACGAGGATCTCCAACCCTTGGGAGCGGCCGACATTGCCAGCGTAGACAATTGTAGACAGCCTCTCCTGGGCTTCCGCGAGCTGGTCGTCTTCCTCTGTCAACCGGGCATCCACTCCGTTGTAGATGACCTCTATGCGTCGCTTCGCTCCGACTCGGGCGGCGATGATCTCCTTCATGGGAGCCGAGACGCAAGTGATCAGGCGGGCGCGACGATACAGAAACCGCTCCAGCCAGTGGCCAATCGCGCGCAGAGGGCCTCGCGCGGGAAGCTGGCCCGTGGCCACCGCCGAATCCGGCCATAGATCGCGGATGTCCATCACAAGCTTTGCTCTCTTGACAACAGCGAGTACCCATCCGGAGATCCCGACGAACAAGGGCGGACTGCTGGCGATCACGAAATCGTAGCGACCCCTGGCCCGTGCCAGCCCCCAGAGCACAGCTGTAACTGTGAACGACAGGAACTGCACCAAGTACCACACTCCGCCCTTGTCCCCGATCTGAATCAGGGGAGCACGCACGACCTTCACCTCGCCCAGCGATGCTTCCTCCCTGGCGCCGTCGACCTGAGCTCGGTGCGGACGGGCGGTGAGTACGGTGACCTCGAATCCCAACCGTTGGAGCCAGCTTGCTGTGCCGCTGGTCCTGAACGCGCCGGCGGTCACCTCAGGAGGGAAGTTTGTCGAGATCAGTAGCACCTTTGCCATCAGCCTTTCCTCATGGTTCTGTTCCAGAGGCATCCCCCGTTCAGAGGGATCTTCCTTGTCTTACCGGCGATGCGCAGTTCAAGACGCTGGTGATGTTGCTCGAAACACAGATTGCTTGCCCTCACGTTCTCCGGGGCGATCACGTAGGCCAAGTGGAGAGGCAAAGAGCCTGAGCGCTCAAGCTTGAGCGCCTTGGCCTCGCGCACCTTTCCCATCCGAGGAGCGTAGAACCCCTCCACTAGTTGCACTGACGCGCCCTCAAGCGAGAGAAGCGTCAAGACTCCATCCTCCACGCGCAGACGGAGCATCTCCTCGTCCACCTCCACGTCAGGATGGAAGTGCACATAGCTCTCCGCTTGGTGCCATCCTCTTCCCTCAACCGAGTCGAAGACCACAAGCGCCGGGTGCTCAAGAAGGAAGAACTGCCGACGATGGATGGGATGTCCTCGCAGGCGTCTGTACCCGTCGTGCCATCCGTGAAAACACAGAACCCCATCCGTGCACCAGGACTCAACGCCGTGTAGCTCTGGCCGACGTCCAACGCGAAAGCTCTTCCATATCTCCGCCTGCTCCTCCCCGTCCACCATCAGCGTGTTGTGCGCTTGTGTGCTCCGGCACTTCGTGCGGAGCGGGCCTTCCTCGTACGTAGGCGTGCCGCTGTCCACCACAAGCAGTTTCCCCCCGACAGAGAGTTCATAGCTGAACACATCGCAGTGGGCGTGGCCAAGTTGGCAATCGGGGCCCAACTTGCCCCCATCGACCACTAGTTTGATGGAAGGGCACTCCATCACCACATAGCCGCTGTCACGATGGTGCACAATGCCGGGGCACGCCTCTCGTGACGAGTACTCAGGTTCCGTAGGCGTGCAACTGATAACTCCCCTGGCGTACCCCTTGAGTTCATCGGGACTCGGCGCCATGTTGAGCGCTGCATCGTTGAACAGTGGGATCGTGCCATCGGGGTGGAGGATCGTCTCCAAGAATGTGAGCATCGCCAAAACCTTCCTCTCCAGCTTCTGGCGGAGCTCCTTCTCCTCTGGCTCCAGAAAGCAGAGGATATCGAGAAGATCCTGGAGCACAATGCAGTGGTACATGGGGCTCCGCTCGAAGTGACACCCGTCGGGGAGAATCTGCTGATCGAGTTCACGCTTGAGAAGCCTGTCAGCCTTCCTGCGCCAGGCTTCGGCCTCACCATCAGAGTACAGGCGACTGAGGATGAACAGCGCGGTGATGTTCTTCAGCAAGTGATTGGCGAGAAGATCGTACTCCAGGTTCTTGGACAGGAATGCGCCGTGGGCATGGGTCGCCGCGAGCAGTAGCCCTCGCAGTTCATCGTCGTTTGCCA
>PUMK01000339.1 GCA_003551325.1 Candidatus Acetothermia bacterium
ACTGGGGCGATCGTAGCACCGGCGTTCATCGCCATGGGGCTCTCACGCGAGCGCACCGGGGCTGTGATCGCTGTGGCCGGGATTCTGGGGATGATCGCCCCCCCGGTGAATATCCCTGTCATGATCATCGGCGCCGGCGTGGATATGCCCTACATCGGCTTCGAGCTTCCCCTGCTGGCGTTGACACTGCCCACAGCCGTGGCCGCTGTGTTTGTCATGGCCTGGCCATCCGTGCGTGGTCGCTCTGTTGACCTGAAGGCCCTGC
The DNA here is from genome assembly GCA_003551325.1 of Candidatus Acetothermia bacterium. Lineage (GTDB taxonomy): Bacteria > Bipolaricaulota > Bipolaricaulia > Bipolaricaulales > Bipolaricaulaceae > B1SED10-245. Next base: position 266 of record PUMK01000339.1, read on the forward strand.
CGCCCTCCTATCACGCTGATCACGGCTGGCTTTTGTACGCGCCGCTCGCGATTCTCATCGTGCTGGTGGTGTTGGAGCGCGCACTCCCCGGCATCATGCCGCCGCTTGGAATGCCGCTTGCGTTCGCCATCGCGTCGCTTGTTGCTCCTCTCACAGGCCGGCGGACGAAGGTCATGGCCACCGTGAGCGAGGCCGTCAACGCAGCTCTCCCTGTGTTGGCCATCCTTGTGGGTGTGGGCATGTTCCTCCAGGTGATGACACTGACAGGTGTACGGGGGTTGGTGGTGAGCTGGCTCACCGGGCTGCCCACAGGGCTCCTGCTTCTCGGAGTGGCGGTGAGCATGCCGCTGTTCGGCGCAGTATCGGCTTTCGGTTCGGCCTCCATACTCGGTGTGCCGTTCATCCTGGCATTGCTTGGGCACAACGAGATCATCGTAGGCGCCGCGCTCTCACTCATGGCCGGTATGGGAGACCTCATGCCGCCTACGGCTCTTGCCGGGCTGTTCGCAGCGCAGGTCGTCCGTGTGCAGAACTACACGCGGGTGCTTGTGCACTGCCTTATCCCGGCGGCCGGGATCGTCGCATGGGGGATCTTCGCCATCGTCACAAGCAGGACGTGGGAACGCCTGCTGCTCCGATGGCCTACTGCGGGGATGGCGATCCTCTTCGGAGGCCTTGTGGTGTCGCTTGTGCTGATGTGGGTTGTCGGCACAGGGCGTCGAAGAGCGAAGGAGGTCAGATGATCTGGATCTACCGTATCCTCGCGCTGGTCTTGACCGGGTTCGTGCTCTGGAACATGGTCCGCGAGCGTCGCCTCGGCATGCAGATTGCGGCCGCGATGGTCCTGGGACCTCTGGTCCTCCGTATCCTCCTGATCAAATGAGTACCAGAAGAGTGGGGTGGGGCACTTGGTGGACCGCGTTGACGCTGCTCGGCGGGCTGATCGTGGTGCTCGTGTTCACAGGACTCGAGTTCACGGCAATGTGGTCCGATCCTCCCATCTACCCAGGTCCCGGTGTGACGGAAGTCCGGAAGCTCAGTGACTATGCACCCGTCATAGCTGACACTGCGGCTGACACGGAGGTGTACATCCTCCAAGGCACCGAACCTGGGGGCACGGTCCTCATCCTTGGTGGCAATCACCCGAACGAACCGGCAGCCAAGCTGGCTGCCGTAGTGATCGTGGAACGCGCAGAGGTCACGTCCGGCAGGGTGATTGTGGTCCCCCGCGCCAATAGGAGCGGGCACACATGCACAGATCCCCACGAGGGCTATCCTCAGTTCTTTGAGATCGACACGCCTGATGGTCCGCGCAGCTTCCGCTACGGGAGCAGGGCGACCAACCCGATCCACCAATGGCCCGATCCGGTCATCCACATCAACGCCGCTGGGCAGACGCTGGCCGGCCAGGAGGTGCGTAACCTGAACCGGGCCTTCCCGGGACGGGACACCGGTTACCTCACAGAACAGCTAGCCCATGCGTACGTTGAGCTCATTCGGACGGAGCGCGTCGACCTGGCAGGCGACCTCCACGAAGCCTCTCCAGAGTATCCAGTGATCAACGCGATCGTTGCCCACGACAGGGCCATGGACCTCGCGGTGGAAACGTCGATGCTCCTGGAACTTGAGGGTGTCCGCATTGGCGTGGAGCGGTCTCCGGCCGGGCTGAGAGGCCTGAGCCATCGAGAATGGGGAGATGCCACGGACACCTTGGCGGTGCTGCTTGAGACGGCCAACCCCGCCCAGGGACGCTTGCGCGGTCGGACCGACACGGATCTCATTCTCACGGGGCAGGACAGGTTCTATGTGAGTGCCGCACGGCGGGGGCTTCTGTACGTCCCGTTCACGGATTCCGGACATCCAATCGAGGAGCGGGTGGGAAGGCACTTGACAACACTTGATATGCTGCTTGCCGTCCACGCGACGCACAGCCCAGAGTCCGCAGTGCGTTGGGAGGGGGTCCCTATGCTAACAGAACTCCGCGCCAGCGGTCTCTCGGCGTACCTCACCCCTCCTGATCCAGAACTGTGAGCACGTGGCTCTTGCTGCCGGTGGGCGTGTTCCTCAGCTGGAGGCTGGCGGAGCGGCGATTGCATCAGCGCAATCTGAACCGGATCCCGTTGCGCGTCCATGTCAACGGCACACGCGGGAAGAGCCAGACGGTGGAACTGATCGTGAGTGGCCTCCAGGCCTGCGGCATGCAAGCCGCCGGTAAGATCACCGGGGTTGTCCCCACGTTCATCGCGCCGAACGGACACCGTTCGATCCTGAGTCGACGAGGGCCGGCTTCGATCGCTGAGCAACTCGGTGTTGTCCGGAGGGCTGCGCAGCTCGGCGCGGACGCGCTGATCGTAGAGTGCAACGCAATCGAGCCTGAGTTGCAGCGGGCGAGCCAGGACATGATCGTGCGAGCGCAGATAGGAGCGATCACAAATGTCCGACAAGATCACACAGACGTCCTCGGTCCATCAGAAGAGAACACCGCTCGCGCGCTTGCCATGACCATCCCAGCCGGTGGTACCCTCGTAACCCGTGAGGAGCACCGGCTAGACCAGCTCAGAGAGAGGGCCGATGCTAGGGGAGCTTCCTGCGTTGAGGCCCCTAGCCCGGCGGTCAGGAAGATCTCTGCTGATTGCACCATTCCCCATTGGATCCGCCGCGACAACCTGGAGTTGGCACTGACGGTCTGCGAGATCGCTGGAGCAGATCTAGCCATGGCCCTTGAAGGCATGATCCACGCCGCACCGCCTCGGGCAGCCTGGTGTGTACGGCGCGTCGCGCGTCTTGGGCAGCATACTTACTTCTTGAACGCCTTCTCGGCGAACGATCCGGAGTCCACCGAGAGGTTGATCCGCGAGACCACATACAGGCTAGGCGTTCACCAGCCGCACCTGGTGGTGTTCAACCACCGGGCAGACCGATCATTCCGGCTGGACAGCTTCGCCTCCCTTCTGACCAGCAGCGCCGTGGATCGTCTCTTCCTGATAGGGGACCATATACCTGGGTGGCGACGTCGGTTTCCGCATGCTGTGTCCTTTGCCGGGAAGCTCGACATGACCTGGCTGTTGGACCAACTGCTCGATCAGGCTCCACCAGGTGTACTGATCGTCGGCATGGGCAACATCGGTGGCCCAGGACTGGAGCTTGTCGATCACCTGGAGAGTCTTGGAGAAGAGGTATGACAACGCTGGTGTTCACCTCCGGAGTGGTGATCGGCCTGCTCTTCTACGAGGTTACCGGCCTTGTGCCGGGGGGGGTCATCGTCCCTGGGTACCTTGCCCTTTACGCCCACCAACCCTTGCGCATTCTGGCCACCGTCGGGGCGGCACTCGTCACCTTGTTGGCCGGCCGTCTTGTCATGCGCTACGCAATCGTCTACGGACGCCGGAAGTTCGGGATGTTCCTGTTGCTGGGTATCGCCTCCAAGCTCTTGCTCGACTTTGTGTGGGCTGAGGCAGGGGCCGGTGCCCTTGGTCTGCGCACTATTGGGGTGATCATCCCCGGTATCCTTGCCAGCGAGATGGAACGGCAGGGAGTCGGGTTGACACTGCTTGCGACTGCCACCGTATCCCTCATCCTCCACATCGTTGTTCTCCTGATCCCTATGGGAGTGTGGTGAGGTGAGGAAGGCTGTACTGCGCCATCCCTGGCGCCGACTGCTCCCTCTGGCCGTGCTCCTCCTAGCTAGTGCGATAGGTCTGGGGCTGCTGCAGAGGGCCAATCGGAGTCCCGTCTTCGAGCATCAGGTGCGTGCGGCTCAGCGCATGACGAAGGCTTACGGTGTCCTCAACTCCCATCTCCGGGCCCTTGGTTTTCAGCTGGACCGCGAGAGCGACCCGAACGAGACAGGGATCATTGGTGTTCAGTTCAGCGAGATCACCACGACCGTTGGCTACCTGCCAGCCAAGCGGACAAGCGCGAATCCCGATTTCGCCGCCTATCTCGTGCGGATGGTCTCAGAGCATGCGACGCCCGGCAATGGGCCGGTGGTGATAGCACTCTCAGGATCCTTCCCAGCACTCGGGCTCGCAGCGATCATCGCCTGTGAGGAGCTTATGCACGAAGTTGTGGTACTCAGTTCTGTGGGGTCCTCGAGTTTCGGTGCCAATCGACCTGAACTGACCTGGCTCGACATGGAGGACGTGTTTGCGGAGTCTTCCGTGATCCTGACACGCACGTACCTAGCATCGCTTGGGGGGGGAGGAGACATCGGGCAGTTCCCCTTTGAGGAAGGCCGTATCTTAGCCCTCGCTGCCCTTGAGCGAGCCGGGGTCCCCGCCTTGATGGAGGATTCGGCTCAGGACCAAGTCGCTGCCAAGGCGGCGCTGCTCGAGCGGCTCGGGCCACAGATGCTGATCAACATCGGTGGGAACGAGGCGCATGTTGGCCCCAGCGGACACCTCTTGCCCCCAGGCTTGGTGACTGCCCCCCCGGCCGATCCAGATCAACTGGGCGTCACAGGCTGGTTTCTTGCGCGTCAACTCCCCGTCGTCCATCTCCTGAGAATCGAGGAGTTGGCTCTGCGACATGGCATCGCGATCGACCCTGTTCCCCTCCCTCCCCCAGGGCGCTCCGCTGTGTACTACGAACATACTCTGCCCCTGTGGCCCTCGGTGCTGTTGCTCGGTCTTGCGGCAGCATATGTCGTCGTCCTCGTCCTCCTGCGACGCCGTGAGGTCGGCACTGCTCGCCGCAACCAACGATGAACGGATGACACCGAGGCATCTGTCTGGGCCGTATGCCGTCTTGCAGTCCTATACGGAGCCGGCCTCGACAAGCTCAGCAGGGTACACAAGGCCGTGCCGAGTTTGAAAATAGTCCTCTGTGGGGTCCGTCGCAGGCATCGGCCCAGCCGCCTCCACCAGCTCCTTGATCGCCTCCGCCGTCAGGTCTGCAGCGTCCTCTCCCTTGGAACCTTCGGACTCGATGTACATGACCTCAATGCCCAGC
>PUMK01000222.1 GCA_003551325.1 Candidatus Acetothermia bacterium
AGCGGAGATCGGGCTCTCGCACAATGTTGGCGGCAACGGTCAGCACTCCGCTGTACACATCTTCAGCCGTTCGTAGAGGAGGGCGAGGTGGAGTTTCGGGACTTCAGTCTTCTGGTTCAGCACACCAAGGTTCGAGGTTTCGTTGACGGGCTTGAACGCGGGGAGCTCCTGGCTTCGAAGTGCACGAGATGTGGGGGGGTTCAGTTCCCCCCCCGGAGCGACTGCCCCGACTGTCTGAGCGAGGGGTTCGATTGGGTCAGCGTCAACGGAAGCGGCCGACTGCTGACGTACACGTCGATCAACGTCCCCCCGCGCCACTTCGCCCCCGATCTCTCCGGCAGAGCACCGTTCTCCTCGTACGCATACCATCCCGCACCCGTGGGGATCGTGGAGATGAAGAGCGGGCTCCGTGTGATGGGGTGGATCTGCGGCGTCCCCGCTCAGGACATCTGCGTGGGGATGACGCTGGTGCCGCGCCCTGAGATCCTCGATGACGGACGGGCGACGATCGTGTTGACCCATGAGGAGCGCTGATCACCGATGACCATCCGCAGCAAAGCAGCAACGATCTCGGGTGTTGGGATGTACCTTCCTGAGGAGCGGATCAGCAATGCCGAGCTGGCTGAGATCATGGCGTACGATGTGGAAGGCTACCTTGCCGATAAGGGAATCGGCGTGCGCTTCCGTGCTGCTCCCGATGAGGCGACCTCGGACATGGCTGTGCGTGCGGCGAAGCGCGCGTTGGAGCAGGCCGAGCTTCGTCCCGATGATGTGGACCTGATCATCCTCGCCACGGACACTCCCGATTTCGTGAGTCCGCCCACGTCGGCCGTGATTCAGCACAAGCTCGGCGCTAAGAACGCTGGCGTGTTTGACATCAACGCCGCTTGCACGGACGAGACGATCGCCCTGGCGATTGGTGCGCATTACATCATGCTCGAGCCCGGTGTGAAGAACGTTGTGGTGGTCGGCGCTTACGGGATGACCAAGTGGCTCGATTGGAGACCCTACTCGGACTCCACATCCAAGGTGCTGTCCATGTTGTTCAGCGACGGAGCGGGCGCGGTGGTACTGTCTCCTTCTCATGAGGCGGGGTATCTCTCGTCCAAGATGTTGACAGAGGGCAGCTATTGGGACACATACGGCATCTACATGGGGACGGCCAAACCCCCGACGCCGGAGATGATCGAGGCACGCCAGCACTGCTTGAGGTTTCACGAAAATGGACACCGTGTTCCTGCGGACTTCAACACCGCTCGGTGGCCAGGGCTTCTCCGGGAGACGCTGGAAGTGGTGGATCAGGCCCCCCAGGATCTTGGGCTCGTCCTGATGAACCAGGTGGATAAGGCCGCAGTGAGCGTGACGTTGGAGAGCTTGGGGCTATCGATGGACAGGACGCACTGGGTGGCCGATCGGTTTGGCTATGCAGGGTCGGCTTCCGTGTTCATGGCGCTGTATGACGCGCTTGAGAAGGGGCGCGTGAGCGCTGGAGATCTTGTAGCGTTCTGCACATCGGGTGCTGGTTTTGTGTTGTCGACCGCGTTGTTCCGCTGGGTCTAGGGAGGTGCGTATGCGTCTAGCCGGCAAGGTCATCATCGTCACCGGAGCTGCTCGGGGCATCGGAAGAGAGGCCGCCATCCTGTTCGCGCAGGAAGGGGCGAGCGTTGCCCTGGTGGATGTGGATCAGGGCGGCGAGGAGGTTGCCGCCGAGATCAGGGGGACGGGCGGCAACGCACATTTCTTCCAGACGGACATCACGGACCGGGATGGTTGTCAGGGCCTCGTGGGTTCGGCCCTGGCGGCTTTCGGCCGTATCGATGTGCTGGTCAACAACGCCGGAATTGTCCGTGACGGTCAGTTGGTGAAGCTCTCCGAGGCGGACTTCGACGCCGTCGTCAACGTCAATCTCAAGGGCACGTTCAACATGACGCAGGCCGTTGCTCCGCACATGGTGGAACGTGGCACGGGGTCGATCATCAACGTGTCTTCGGTTGTCGGCCTCCACGGCAACTTCGGCCAGACGAACTACGCGGCGACCAAGGCAGGCGTGGTGGGGATGACGAAGGTCTGGGCGCGAGAGCTGGGCAAGAAGGGAATCAACGTCAACGCGGTTGCGCCGGGGTTCATCCAAACGGAGATGACGGAGAGCGTTCCGGAGAAGGTGCTGGAGATGATGCGGTCCAAGACGCCGCTTGGTCGTTTGGGAACAGCTCGCGACATCGCCAATGCCTTCTTGTTCTTGGCATCTGAGGAGGCTGCGTACGTCCACGGTGCGGTGATCAGTGTCGACGGCGGGTTGATCACCTAGTTGTTCTTGAGGTGAGAACAGGGATGCACGCACAGCTTGACGGGCAGGTGGTGATCGTCACGGGGGCCAGCTCGGGAATTGGTGCTGCGTTGGCGCGCGTTTGCTCTGTGCGTGGGGCGCGCGTCGTGCTTGCTGCGCGGCGTGCTGACCGCCTGGCTGAGGTTGCGGCTCTGTGCGAGGGGGAGCCTGACTGCGTGCCTTGCGATGTGACCCGTGCCGAAGACCGTCGGTGTTTGGTTGATGCTGTGCTTTCGCGTCATGGGCGCATCGATGTGCTTGTGAACAACGCGGGGATCGCCCTGTACGGGTCGCTCGAGGAAACCACAGAGGCGGGTCTTCGGCATATGTTTGAGGTGAACTTCTTCGCTGTCTTCTTGATGGCGCAAGCGGTACTCCCCGCGATGAGGAACGTCGGTGGGGGAACGATCGTGAACGTGGCTTCCACAGGAGGGTTGCTCGCCCACACCACCGCTGTCTCGGCCTATCTTGCGGCAAAGCACGCCGTCGTTGGAATGAGCAGGGGGTTGCTACGCGATCTCGATGGGACGGGCATCTCCGTACAGGTGGTGTGTCCGCACCTCACGGACACCGACTTTTTCGAGGTAGGTATTGGGGCCGCGAGGATGAGCGAAGCTGTCCAGGCAGTACGCGGCAAGATGGACACGCCCGAAGAGGTGGCGGAAGGGATTGCCAACCAGATCGGCGCTGGTCCGTTCGTCGTGTTCCCGACACAACGATCCGAGGCTGCGTACACGCGGCTCAAGGAGCGGTCGTGACCCGGTCAGCACAAGGCGCAGAGCGGTATGCGTGCCGGAGGGCCCTTGTCGTTGGTGGTGGATCGGGTATCGGTCGGGCTGTTGCTGAGCTTCTGGGACAGAAGGGTGTCACCGTTGCCGTGGCCGATGTGGCCGAGGATCGCGCTTCCCACGTTGCACGCGGTATCGGTCAGCGTGGGGGCACAGCGAGCGCGCACCGGGTGGATGTCAGCGACGCACGTGCGGTGACACGCCTGTTCGCCGCCCTGCGGGGGCAGTGGACAGCCTTGGATCTGCTCGTCAACTGCTTCGGGATCCTCGGCGAGACAGCGTTCATCGAGGATTTGGAGGATGCTGCTTGGGACCGTATGCTGGCGGTGAACCTGACCGGGGTGTTCTACTGCTGCCGTGAAGGCGTACGTTGGATGAAGGAGCACCACGGCGGTCGCATCGTCAACTTCGGTTCGGTGGCTGCGTTGATGCCGACCCCGGGAGCGCTTCACTACAGCACGAGCAAGGCGGGTGTGGTGCAGTTGAGCAAGACACTGGCCCGTGAGGTTGCCCGGTACAACATCCGCGTCAATGTCGTCGCACCCGGGTATGTCGAGACGCCGATGCTGGAGGCGATGAACGAGGACTTCAGGCAGCAGATTCTGCGGAGAACCCCGCTGAAGCGGTTTGCCTCACCCGAGGAAATCGCTGCCCTCGTCCACTATCTGGCGTGTCCGGAGGCGGACTTCTTCACGGGTCAGGTACTGAGCCCGAACGGCGGGTTGGTGATCGCGTAAGTGCGGGCGCACATGGAGGAGGGCGCATCGATGAACAGGTTCCCGAACCTCATGGTGCGGGAAGAGCACGACGCCTGTTGGGTCAGCATCAACCGGCCCGGCGACCGTAATGCACTGGACTCCCAGACGATGGACGCGCTGATGGGCCAGCTGGAAGCTGCCGAGCAAGCCGGCTCGCGCGCGATCGTGTACCAAGGAAGCGGAGAGAGCCACTTCATCGGAGGCGCTGACGGGGTCGAGATGTACGAGCTGGATCCTGAGGGAGCGCGCGCCTTTTCCTCACGGATTCAGGAACTGTTCAACACAATGGAACGGAGTCCGCTCCTGCTCCTGGCTGCGATCGACGGACTGTGTTTTGGGGGTGGATTGGAATTCGCACTGGCCTGCGACCTTCGCGTAGCCACAGACAGGGCCCGGCTCGGTCTTCCTGAGGTGAAACTGGGGATCATCCCCGGAGGCGGGGGAACGCAGCGCCTGCCGCGGGTGGTGGGATTTGGTCGGGCAGTGGAGATGGTGCTCGGAGGGAGGCTGTCCACCGCAGACGAAGCCCTCAAGGTTGGCCTCGTTCACGCGGTAGTGCCGCCGTCCGAGCTCGTACCTTGGGTCCAAGACAGGGTTTGCCGTGCGGCGGTGTTGCCCGCGTTCGCCTTCGCTGCAGCCAAACGGGCCCTCTACGCGGCGCGAAGCCTGCCTCTTGATGAGGGGCTGGAGGTGGAGGCGGACGCCTTCGCGGGGTGTTTTGCGGAATCCTACTTCGCCGACCGCGTGCGTGAGCAGTTGCGCGATGGGCGCCTGGTGACGACGCGGGATCCATCGACCGAACGAAAGGAAGGTCGGTATGGCGACCTTTAGGACACACGACGGTCTCGATCTCTACTACGAAGAGCACGGGCGGGGGGAGCCGGTGGTGTTGCTCGGGGGGATCATGATGAGCACGGCGAGCTGGGCTCAACACATCCCTGTGTGGGCGCGCCACATGAGGATCATCGTCTTGGATCTCCGTGATCAGGGACGTTCTTCGAGGGCGGAGGCGCAGTACTGCCTAGACGCACACGTACCGGACGTGTTCGGGTTGCTCGATGCATGCGACCTCCGCTCAGCGCACCTTATCGGACTCTCCTACGGGGGGCAGGTGGCCATGCGCGCGGCGCTTGCCCAGCCCGACCGTGTGCGCACATTGATCCTTGCCAACACGAACCACTACGTTCCCAACCACCTTGCCGAGATCGGTCGCGCCTGGGAGGTGGCCGCAGCGCTGCACGACGGTGAACGTTTCTTTCAGTTGGCCATACCGTTCATCTACTCGAGCACGTTCTACAGCGAGCACCTCGACGCGTTGCGGCAGCGACAGGCCATGTTCAAG